>NZ_PSVQ01000042.1:0-26016 GCF_002932395.1 Rathayibacter sp. AY1D9 | reverse complement strand
GCCACAGCCTCCCCGCCACCGTCGCCCCGGAACGAGCCCGGAGCCCGTCCTCCCGAGGTCACCGTGCCCCTGCCTCCCCGGCCCGCCGACGCCGCGGTGCTGCTGCGCGAGCAGCGCGAGGTCGGCGTGCTCTGCGCCCGGCGGGCGGGCGGGGTGCTGACCGCCGCCTCCGCGCTGCACCTGCTCGCCCTGACGCCCGCGCAGCTGATCACGGTGCTGCCGAGCCTGGCGCTGCTGGTCGTCTCGGCGCTCGTGCAGCTCGCGCCCGGCCGATCGGTCGCGACCGGGACGAGGGCCGTGATCCTGGGATCCGCGCTGGACGTCGCGGCACTCGCCGCCTTCCTCTCGCCGGGCGTCGACGCCTCCCTCCGCGCCGTTCTGGGCGGGATCACGATGCTCGCCTCGATGGCGCTGCCGTGCGCGCTGCTCGCCGTCGGCTCCTGGCGGGGTCTGCCGTGGGCCGCGGTCCTCGCGCTGCTCCCGGTCCTCGCCCTCGGCGCGGCGGCGACGGGCGCGTCCGGGCGCGCTCCCTTCGTCCTGATCTCGGTCGTCGTCTGCTGGGCGCTGCTGCTGACCGCCGCGCGGTGGCTCGCGGGCAGCGTCGCGCGTGCGCACGTCGGCACCGCCCGCCTCCGGACCGCCCACGACGCCGAGCGCCGCTCGAGCGAGAGCGAGTCCCGGCACCGCGCCGACGCGCGGCTGATGCACGACACGATCCTGGCGACGCTGACGCTGGTGGCGCACCGGGGGGAGGGCGTGCCCGCTCCGGTGCTGCGCGACCGGGCAGCCGCCGATCTGGCCCTCCTGCGCGGCCTGGAGACGGTGGAGGAGCCGGACCCGGACGGGGCGGCCGGGGTGCCGGAGGCGCTCCTCGCGCTCGGTCGGCGCTCGGCGGCGGTGGGCGTGGAGGTGCGCTGGCACGGCGGTGCGCAGCCGCGGATCCGACCGGAGGTGCTCGACGCCGTGGTGCGCGCGACCGGGGAGTGCCTCGAGAACGTGCGGCGCCACTCCGGAGCGGCCCTGGCCCACGTGAGCGTGGCGGAGGAGGCGGGCACGCTCCGCGTCGTCGTCTCGGACGAGGGGCGCGGTTTCGACCCGGCCGCGGTGGCGGCCGGACGCCTCGGCCTCGCGGAGTCGGTCGTCGGCCGGATCGAGGCGGTGGGCGGCGCGGTCCGGGTCTTCTCGGCGCCCGGGTCCGGCGCGACCGTGCTGCTGAGCGTGCCGCTGTGAGCGGGTCGCGGCAGGAGGAGGGGACGCTCCTGGAGCTGGTCCGGGCGGCGGACAGGAGCCCGGGCGCGCTGTGGAGCATCCGCGAGCGCCTCACCCGGCCGAACCGCCTGAGCGGGAGCTACCTCGGGCTGGGCTTCCTCACGATGGCGGTGCTGCTCGACATCCGCGGAGTGATCTCGTACCTCTGGTCCCTCGACGCGCGGTCCGCGACCTGGCTGAGCGGACTCTCCTGGCTGCTGGTCGTCGCCGCGAGCGCGGTGGGGGTCTCGATCGCCCTCCGCCGCCACGGCGAGCTGCCCCGCCGGGCCTTCGCGGGCGTCCTCGCTGTGGACGTGGCCGCGCTGCTGCTCGAGTTCGCCGACCACGCCCTGCCGACACCGGCTCCGATGTACTACCCGTCGGTCTGCGTGGGAGTGGGCGCGGGCGTGATCGCGCTGATCACCTTCCAGCCGCTCTCGCGCTCGTTCCTCGCCCTGGTGGTCCTGGTCGGGCTCACGGCGCTCGGCCTCGTCGGCCAGGCGCTCCTCGGCGACGGAGGCGCCGCCCTCGCGGTGAGCAACGTCCTCCTCGCCGTCGCGCCCGCGGCCGTGTGCGTCGTCGTGCTCACCTCGCTCGACCAGTACGTGCGGCGCACGCTCGACCGCAGCCTGGCCGACGGCACCGTCCACGCCGCGGACGACGAGTTCTCGCAGGTGGACGCCCGCATCGAGGAGCTCCTCGAACGGGTCCGGACGCCGGTGCCGCTGGACGAGGAGCTGGGCGAGCGGGCGCGGGTGCTCGGAGACGAGCTCCGCGAGGCGCTCGCCCGCAGCCACGACCGCACCTGGCTGAGGATCGCGGTGGAGGAGTCGGCGCTGCTGTCCTCCGCTGTCGCGATCGACGATCCGAGCGGGGCTGCGGCGCTGCTGGCCCCGCTCGACCGCTCGCGGCTGCTCTCGGTGCTCTGGCTGCTCACCGCCCCCGCGGGGAGGACTCCGCTCGCCGTCCGCCTGGAGCCGGGCCAGGGCGGCGGGGTGGAGCTCGCCCTGGTCGCCGCGGGCATCCGCGCCCGCGACCTCGACCGCTCGGTCTGGGGCATCCTCAGCGAGCTCGGCGAGCACCGCACGACGACCGACCACGGCGCGACGAGGATCCTCGTCGCCCACCGGCCCCGGAGGAGGACGACGACATGAGCGACGAGCCCGCGATCACGCTGGCCATCCTCGACGACCACCCGATCCTGCTGGCGGCGCTGGCGGAGTGGATCCGCCGCTCGGGCACGGACATCCGCGTGGCGGCGACGGCCGGCACCTGGACGGACCTGCTCGCGCACCCGGCCTTCCCGACCGACGTGGTGCTGCTCGACATCGACCTCGGCGACGAGCTCGACCTCGCCATGAAGATCCGGATCATCGCGGCCGCCGGCGCCGCCACGATCATCATCAGCACGCACTCCGAGCCGGGGACGATCAGCCGGGCGCTCGAGGCCGGAGCGCACGGCTACGTGGTCAAGAGCGAGCGGACCGAGACGATCCTCGCGGCCATCCGCGCGGCGGCGCGCGACGAGCGCTTCCTGACGCCGCAGACGCGGGAGCTGCTCGGGGCCGACCGCCCGGGCACCCTGACGCACCGCGAGCGGGAGATCGTCCGCCTCTTCGTCGACGGGATGCCGCTGAAGCAGGTCGCCACGCTCCTCGGCATCACCCAGGACGCCGCACGGAGCTCGCTGCGCAGCGCCCGGGGCAAGTACCGGGCGGAGGGGCTGGCCGTCGGCACGAAGATCTCGCTCCGCCGGCAGGCGCTGCGCGACGGGATCGTCGAGCGCTAGGCCCGCGCTCGACGGTCCCGGGGGCCTAGACCGTCTCGGCGCGCTTCTGCCGCGCGGGCTCGGCGGGGTCGGAGGGCCCGTTCCAGATCGAGACGATGCCCCAGACGACGGCCGCGATCGGCACGGCCAGCACGGCGCCGACGATGCCGGCGAGGACGGTGCCCACGGTCAGGGCGATCAGGACGATCAGCGGGTGCAGCTTCAGCGAGCGCGCCATCACGACCGGCTGGAGGAAGTTGCCCTCGAGCTGGTTGACCCCGATGACGACCAGGATCACGATCAGCGCGGCGACCGGGCCGTTGGCGACCAGGGCGACGAGAGCGGCGAGGATGCCGGCGGCCGTGGCTCCGACGATCGGGATGAACGCGGTGAGGAAGACGATGACGGCCAGCGGGATCGCCAGCGGCACCTGGATGATCGCCAGCGCGACACCGATGCCGATCGCGTCGACCGCCGCGACGGTCGCCGTTCCGCGGACGTAGCCGCCCAGTACGTCGACCGTCTTGTGCCCGACGCGCTTGGCGCGCTCGTAGCCCGAGCCGGTGAAGGGGCGCAGGAGGAACTCCCAGATCTTCGGGCCGTCCTTCATGAAGAAGAACAGCACCACGATCATCAGCACGAGGCCGGTGATGAAGTTCGCCGCCGCGGAGACGCCCGCGAGCGCGCCGTTGCCGAACGAGCTGGAGGTGAGGAAGTCGACGACCGACTGGCGGGCGGACTCGATCTGCTCGTCGGTGATCTGGAACGGCAGGTGCTGCACGTAGTCCTGCAGCGAGGTGATGCCGTCGGAGGCGCTGCTGACCAGCTCGTCCCACTGGTTGCGGACCGCGACCGTGATCAGCCAGCCGACCGCCCCGAGGATCGCGAGCAGCCCGATCAGCGCCAGCCAGGTCGCGAGGATCGACGGCACGCCCTTGCGCCGCATCCACGCCAGGACCGGGTGGATCGCGGCGGCGAGGATGAGCGCGATCATCACGGGGATGAGCACCAGCGTGAGCTGCGTCATCGCGAAGACGAGCACCGAGGCCAGCAGGAGGACGATGACCACCTGGAGGCAGCGGGTGGCGAACCGGCCGAGGCGGTCGCTCCAGACCCGCCGCTGCGGATCGGGTGCGCTCGGCTGCGGCGCGGCGGCGCTGGTCGAGGAGTCGTTGCGGTCGAAGAAGCCCATGGAGGGACGGTATCGGCTCGGGCCGACCTGCCGTCCCTCCTTGACACCCCGGCCGCGCCGCGGCGATCCGGGGGTCAGAGACCGGCGGGCTTCTCCGGCGTGCGCAGCCAGGTGTCGAAGAAGTCCGCCAGGTCGGAGCCGGAGACGTTCTCGGCCAGGGCCTGGAAGTCGGCGGTCGTCGCGTTCGAGTAGCGGTTCTCGGAGGCCCAGCGCTTCAGCAGCACGCCGAACGTGTCCGCGCCGATCCGGTCGCGGAGGGCGACGAGGGTCAGGCCGCCGCGGGCGTAGACGGGCGCGTCGAAGAGGCCCGCGGCTCCGGGGTCGGCGACGGCGGTCGACCAGAACGGGTCGTCGGCGGGAGCGGCGGCGACCCGGGCGGCGGACTCGGTGACGCTCGCGCCGCCGGTGTGCTCCTCCCAGAGCCACTCGGCGTAGGTCGCGAAGCCCTCGTTCAGCCAGATGTCGGACCAGGTCTCCGGCGTGACGCTGTCGCCGTACCACTGGTGCGCGGTCTCGTGCGCGACGGTCGACTCGTCCGCGCCGCCGGAGTAGAACGAGCGGCCCTGGGTCTCGAGGGCGTAGCCGATCCGCTCGTCGTCGACCACGGCTCCGGCCGAGCGGAACGGGTACGGGCCGAAGACGGAGGAGAAGTAGTCGATGATCGCGCCCTGCTTCGCGAGGGCCGCCTCGGTGCGGGCGCGGGAGTCGCCGGTGATGTCCCGGTCGATCGCGTCGATGGTCGTCACGCCGCCCTGGGTGGAGCGGACCAGGTCGTAGTCGCCGATGTTCACCATGGCGAGGTAGCTCGCCATCGGGCTGGTCTCGACCCAGCGGGAGGTCGTCCACCCCTTCGACGTGGTGGGGGAGCCGACCGGCAGGCCGTTCGCGACGACCGTCCGGCCCTCCGGGACCGTGATGCTGAAGGTGTAGCGCGCCTTGTCGGCGGGCGAGTCGTTGACGGGGTACCAGGTCGAGGCGCCGTCCGGCTCGCTGGCGACCAGGGCGCCGTCGTCCGTCGACCACCAGCCGAAGGGGGCCCCGGTGCCGTCGACGGGGTTCCCGGTGGTCCCGGCGTAGTCGATGCTCACCAGCGCGGGCAGGCCCTTCCGGAGGGTCCGGGCGGGCGTGACGGTCAGCTCGTCCCCCGACTGCGAGAACCGGGCGACCCCGGCGTTGACGGTGACCTTCGAGACGGTGAGGCCGGTCAGGTCGAAGGAGAGCGAGCGCAGGTCCTTCTGGGGCGCGAGGGTGACCACGGCCCTGCCGCCGAGGGCCCGGGTCGCCGGATCGTACTTCAGGACGAGGCTGTAGGTGAGGGCGTCGAAGCCGCTGCTGCCGAGGCCGGGGAAGTAGGGATCGCCGGCGCTGGTGCCCCCGTCGACGGCGCCCGCGCGGGCGGCGGGGGAGGCGATGGCGGCGGGTGCGAGGAGGAGGGAGGAGGCCACGAGCGCGCTGAGCGCGGCTGACGCACGGAATGTCATGTCCGCACGCTAGCGGGCGGGCGTTTCGTGCGCGTGTCGGCACCGTGCCGAGGAGAAGCCCCGTCGATCGACGGACGGGCGATCACGTTCCTGCCGGGGCGAGTCAGCTGCGGAATCCGTCGCGGTCACGGAGCATCGCACGGTGGAATTACCCATTCGAGCCGCCGGAGCCCCGCGGATCGTTGCGGCGGCGACGGATTCCGCACTACAGTCGCCGTGTTCATGCAGGTGCATGGGGTGCGGTACCCGAAGCCGCACTGCACCGCCCTGCTCGGAGCAGACGCCTCCGCCGGGAGGGATGACGATCCTCTCTCCCGGCGGGAGGCGGACCGGGCGGATCCGCCCGGCCGCCGCCGGCGCTACGCCGGGACGCGCACCGTCAGCCCGCCGGGCTCGATCCAGGTGCGGAACGCCGAGGTCGAGCCGAACGGATCGCCGTCGAGCTCGATCTCCTGCGCGTGCTCGAGGCGGACCGTGAGGTCGCGGCCCTTCACGTACCGCAGGGCCGACACCTCCTTGGTCAGGCCCATCAGCTTCTTGCCGACGACGCCGCTGCGGCGGAGCACGCCGTTCTCCCACACCACCTTGAAGATGATCTGCACCCAGCCGAAGAAGCCCTCGGGGCGCAGCAGGACGATGTCGAACTCGCCGTCGTCGACGGCCGCGTCCGGCAGCAGGAGGATGTTCGCCGGCAGGGCGCCGCAGTTGCCCACGATGATCGTGTGCGCGCGCACCTTGCGGGTCTTCGAGCCGTCGAGGCGGTAGCGGAACTCGAGCTGGTTCTTGTCGAGCAGGGCCTTCCGCAGCGCGTCCACGTAGGCGAGCCAGCCGGCCCGCTTCTTGAGGTCGTCGTCGGTGTTGGCGAGCATCTTCGCGTCGATCCCGAGGCCCGCCATCACGACGTAGGCGTGGCGGTCGCGGCCCGTGGAGGTCTCGATGTCGATCATCCCGACGTCGATCGCCCGGTCCTGTCCGGAGAACGCGACGGTCAGGGAGTTGTCGATGTCGTCGAGCGTGAGGTTCAGGTTGCGGGCGAGCAGGTTGCCGGTGCCGGAGGGCAGCAGCGCGAGCGAGGCGTCGGAGCCGCGGAGGGCCTCCGCCACGACGCGGACCGTCCCGTCGCCGCCGGCCGCGATCACGACGTCGGCGCCCGCGGCGAGGGCCTCCTCCGTCTGACCGGCTCCGGGGTCCTCGACGGAGGTCTCGTACCAGAGCGTCTCCTCCCAGCCGGCGGCCTCCTCGGCGCGCTTCACAGCGGCCTTCACGGACTCCAGGTCGACCTTGACGGGGTTGTAGACGAGGGCGGCACGGCGGCGCTCAGGCATCGTCGCGGCTCTCGTCGAGCTCGTCGCCGTTCTCGTCGACACGGCCCGGTCGCACGGCGGCGTCCTCGCGGATGTCGATGCGGGTGTCGCCGGCCTCGGTGGTGGAGACCTCGATGCGCGGGGCCGCGTCGGCCTCCGTCGCCTTCGGGGCGCTGGTCAGCTGGTCGTGGCGGTCGTCCGCGCTCTGGTCGGTCATGCCTGGACGGTAGCAGCGGGCGATCCGCGCCCGCGCGGGCTTGCGTCAGCGGCTGCGTGCCGCCTGAAGACCCCAGAGCACGAGCGGGATCTGGAGCGGGAGGCGCAGCAGCGTGATCGCCCGGGTCCGAGGCCGACGGGCGTCCCGCGCCATCTGCACGTTGCCGGGGAGGACGGCGGCCATTAGGGCGGCGGAGGCGAGACCGCCGGCCGCGCGGGTCCGCGGGTGCAGCGTCGCGGCCGCGCAGACCAGCTCCGCCGCTCCCGAGACGAGGACCCATCCGCGCGCCGAGCCGGGCATCCCCCGCGGGACGACCGCGTCGAAGGTCCGCGGGTGCACCAGGTGCACGACTCCCGAGACCGCCATCGCCGACACGAGCACGAGCGGGCCCGCGCCCAGGCCGCTCATCGGCCCTCCGCCCCGCGCTCGAGCGGAGCGACGTGGTCGAGGATCCGGCGCCACTCACGCACCAGCGCCAGCCGGCCGGCTCCGTCGACCGTCACGGTGCGGGCCCGGGCGAGGCGGCCGCGGTACCAGCGGCCGTCCTCGGCGCTCGCCACCGGGTCCGCGTCGCCGTGGACCAGGAGCGTCTCGGCGGTCACCCGGTCGAGGTCGTCGGCCCAGGAGCCGTCGCGGAGCGCCGCGAGATCGGTCGCGGCGCCGCTCGGGCCCTGCCGCCAGCCCTCGGCGAGCATCCGCTCCAGCCGGTTGCGCAGTCCGCCGTGGGTGGCGAGCACCGGGTCGTCGGAGTCGATCCCGAGCGCGTCCAGGCCCGGCTGCGTCTGCGGGAGGGCGGCGGCGATCGCGTCGGCGTCCTCCCCGCGGAGGGTCTCGCGCCGCTCCCACGCGCTGGTGGGGTGCACGATCACGCCGGCCTGCGGGGGCGCGGGGGTGCCGACCAGCGCGAGGCGGTCCACGAGGTCGGGGTGCCGGGCCGCGAGCGAGAGCGCGAACGCGCCGCCGGAGCCCCAGCCGACCACGCCGACGCTGCCGAAGCGGGCGCCCTCGACCATGCGGGCTGTGCGCTCGGAGCGGCGCAGGTACTCGGCGAGGTCGTCCGCGCGGTCCTCGACGCGGCCGTTAGCGGCGTCGACCGGGTCCGAGGCGCCGTAGCCGGGGCGGTCGAGGATCAGCAGGTGCAGACCCCACGGACCGGTGACGGTCGGGTCGGGGTCGAAGCCGCCCGCTCCGGGAGTGGGGTGGCAGAACACCACCAGCCGGTCGGCGACGGGATCGCCCGCCGCCGAGACGCCCATCCCGCGGCCGGACCGCAGCTCGAAACGGTGGTTCGCCATGTCGCCTCCCGGGTGCGCCGAGGGTCGGCGCGTCGCCCCCAGTCAAGCGGAGACGGCGGCCCGCGCGCTGGGCCTTGTGCCGGAGCGGGAGCAGTCGGACGCGTCTGGAGCGGGCGTGCTCGATGCGGGTGGTGCGACCGTCGTCAACCCCGGTGACGCGCCCTCCGCCGTCCGGTGGACTGGACGGTCCCTCGAGGAAGGACCACCCGTGATCCGCACAGCACTGCCCGCGACCGTCGACGACGTGGAGCTCGACCCGGTCGGCGACGACGGCTGGCGGGTCCGCGCCCGCACCGAGGACCCGCGGGAGCCGGAGGCCGTGCTCGGCTTCATCACGCCGGTCGACGGCGGCTTCGAGGCGCACCGCCTCGGGCTGCCGCAGGAGGACGTGACCTGCCCGTCGCTCGAGGACGCGCTCTCGAGGTACGTCGCCGAGGAGCCGCTGCCCGCGTGGATCCGCACCGCCCGGACGGAACCGCGCACCGGCTTCCTCGGCGAGCGGGAGGTCGTGGTCGGCACCCCCGAGGCCGAGGGGGCGGGCCTCCTGGTCGTGCACGTCGACGGCGAGCTCGCCGGGCACGTCGTCGCGACCAACCCGATCGCCTTCGTCGCCGAGCGCGGCGACCTCCCGCCCCTCGTCGTCGAGTCGATGGACGGGCTCCTCGCGCTCGTCTCGGGACTGCGCCGGTAACCCCTGCCCCCCGCGGAGGTCGACCCCCGTGGCAGGCGGCCGGCGGCCGCCTAGCGTGCTGGGAGCGGGTCGGCACCGCCGCCGCCCCGCACCAAGGACGACGAAGGGAATCACCATGACCGACTTCACTGACCGCACCGCGATCATCACCGGCGGCGCCGGAGGCATCGGCCTCGCGACCGCCCGCGCGCTCCTGGACGCCGGAGCCCGCGTCGTGCTGGTCGACATCGACCAGTCGGCGCTCGACGAGGCGGCCGCGGGCCTCGAGGCGGAGGGGCGCGTCCTCACCGTCCGCGCCGACGTCTCCGACCCCGACGACGTCGACCGCTACGTGAGCGCGACCGTCGACGCCTTCGGCGGGATCGACGTCTTCTTCAACAACGCCGGCATCGAGGGGAGGGTGGCGTCGATCGTCGACACGGCCCCCGAGGACTTCGACCGCGTCATCGGCATCAACCTGCGCGGTGCCTTCCTCGGGCTCCGCTCCGTGCTGCCGCGGATGATCGAGCAGGGGCGGGGCAGCGTGATCAACACCTCCTCCGTCGCCGGGCTCGACGGCGCCCCGGGCCTCAGCCCCTACGTCGCCTCGAAGCACGGGGTCGCCGGGCTCACCAAGAGCGCGGCCCTCGAGGTCGCGGGCACCGGCGTCCGGGTCAACTCGATCCACCCGTCGCCCGTGAACACGCGGATGATGCGCTCGATCGAGGCGGGCGGCGGCGACGCTGAGAAGCAGCGTGCCGCCTACGAGGCCGGGATCCCGCTCGGACGCTACGCCGAGGCCTCGGACATCGCCGCGCTGGTGCTCTTCCTCGCCTCGGACGAGAGCTCGTTCATCACGGGCGCCCAGTACCGGATCGACGGCGGGATGGGCGCCGGGCAGTAGCGGCGCGGGCCGGGCCGCGGGCGGGAGCCGTCGTCGCCGACGCACCGTCCGTTCACCCGATGTCCACGTGACGCCGCGGAGGAGGGGAGCGAGGATGGGGGCGTGTCCCGTCGCCTCCTCCTCCCCGTCGCCGGCGTCCTCGCCGCGGCCCTCGCTGCCGGCGGGCTGACGCTCCTCGTCTGGACGATCGACGAGACGCCGTTCGCACGGCCCGACGCCGGCTTCGACCGTCTGACGAGCGAGGTCGCCGCGGTGCCCGGAGTCTCCCTCGACGGCGCCGAGCGCTGGGTCGAGGCGCCGGCGTTCGGCCCGCCGACCTCCTGGGTCGGGGTCGCGGTCGAGGAGCCGGCGCTCGCCGACGCCCTCGCGACGGCCTGCGCGACCGAGTACGCGGATCCGGTGCTGTGGTCGTTCCGGGCGACGTCCGCAGGCGGGAACACCCTCTCCTTCGCGGGCGCGGAGGAGCCGACCGCCGCGTGCCCCGCTCCCGCTGTCGACGCGTCGGCCCTGCTCGAGCGGATCGACGGGCTCGGCCGCGACCTGGAGCTGCACGCGTCGCTCCGCGAGGGGTCCTTCGCCCTCGACTCCTTGGAGGACGTCTCCGGCGGGCTGCCCGCGCTGCTCCCGATCGTCCGGGCGGCGGAGGACCTGCGGGACGCTGCGGGCGCGGAGCGGGGCGCCCCGGTCGAGATCTCCGGTCCCTGGGCCGCGATCACCGTCGGTCCCGGCGAGCAGGAGCGGACCGCCGCGCTGCTCACGACCCTCGTCGAGGAGCACGGCGTCACCGCCTACTGGGCGACCGAGGACGGCCTGCGGATCGTCGCGCCCGACGGCGGGCACGCCGCGATCGAGGCCGCCGTGCGCGACTCCGGGCTGCCGGTGGCCGACCGGTCCCTGCGCTTCGAGGCCGACGAGTCCTGACGCCGGGCGGCCGTGAACGGGTGCGGCCTGGCTCAGACCTCGGTGGCGGGTGCTCGACGGGCTCCCCGGCTCACGACGGGAGGCACCTCCAAGACGGGGACTGCACGCTTCATGAACCGGTCGAAGTCCGGAACAGTGAACGCGGCGTACCCGTGCTCGGGAGTGAACAGGAGCCCCATCCCGATCAGCTCCGCGCGGACCGATCCGAGCTGAGTGGACGCGCGCTCCAGAAGCGCCGCGACGTCGCCCGCTTTCTGGGGCTCTGGTCCGAGCTCCGCCATGGCTCGCATGTACGCGGTCTGAAGTGGACTCGCCCGATCGAGTCGCACGCGGAAGAAGGAGCTGTCCAGCTTCGCCTCCTAGGCCTCCCTCGCCAATTCGACGTCCTCCCGGTGGATGCGATCGTTCTCAGCCACCGTCCAGACCTGGTAGCCCCGTTCCTGGATGAAAGAGGGGTATCCGGTCGTGATCTCGACTGCGAGTTCAACAGCGTCGTCGTCGTAGACCGCGCCCTCGGCCGCTGCCGGCTCTCGGAGAGCCGCTACCGCTTCGTCGTGATCGAGCGAGTCGATCCGCGGAAAGGTGAAGAGCCGCTCGGCGTACGATCTCGCATCGCCCGCCAGCTCGGCGATCTGCGGAAGACCGGCACCGACGAACGTGACGGGGAGGCTCCGCTGCACGGTCTTGTGGATGGCTTGGATGAGCGCTTCGAGCTGCGGTGAGTCGAGGAACTGGACCTCGTCGATGAGCAGGACGATCCCCTCGCCCTGCTCGGCCGCCGCTTCACCCACGGCGACGAGGACGTCCGTCAGGTCCAGTCCGAGATCCCGATGATCGGCCACTCCTTCTGCCGGCGGTACATCCCATCCGATGGACCACTCGCCGTCCGCTCCGACAGACACCGCGAAGGCGCTCAAGACCGCGGCGGCGTGCCTCCCGCGGTCGGTCCATCTCGCGCCGGGGGACAGGCGGAGGAGTGCCGCCTTGAGCTGGGATGCCAGCACCTGGCGGAACCGGCCCTCGTCGTGCTTGACCGCCTCGAACTCGATCACTTCCCCGTTCTCCTCCTGGGCGATCGTCCGGAAGCTGTTGAGAAGGACCGTCTTTCCGACGCCCCGCAGACCCGTGATGGTCATCGACTGGTTCGTGCGGCCCCGTCGCAGGCGCGTCAGCAGGGTGCGGAACGCCTGGGTCTGCTCGTCTCTGCCGATGAGGATCTCCGGTCGCGCTCCCGCGTTCGGCGTGTAGGGATTGTCGACGGCATCCATACGGGCCGGTTCAGGAGTCTTACTGTGCTTTATCCAGATCGAGTGAAGCGCAGTAAAGCCATCGAACGGCGCCCGTCACGCGCGCCAGGCCGCCAGCTCCTCCGCAGCCGCCAGGACGCGGTGGGTCGGCGAGAGGTCGAGGACGCACGCGCCTGAGCGCCTGCGAGGCCCGGATCCCGCCTCCTGGACCCGCGACCCAGGGAACGCTGGCAGGATGTACGGGACGGTCGGTGCGCGAGAGCGCGCCGCACGGACGGCACCGCCCGCTGAGAGCGGCCCCGCCCGGCCCCGTCCCGCACACCTCCACCCGCTCCCGACAGCGCTCACAGCGCCGGAGCGACACATCACCGCGGCCCGACCGGGCGCGCGGTCGGACCCTGCGCCGCGCGCCCGCGTCCAGCCACTCCCTCCCGGAAGAACCGCATGAGAAACGCCAGAACCGCCAAGCCCGCCCGCCACCACCTCGAGCTCCCCAAGCCCAAGCCCCTCGAGAAGGGCGCCATGCGGATCACCCCGCTCGGCGGCCTCGGCGAGATCGGCCGCAACATGACCGTCTTCGAGCACAAGGGCAAGCTGCTCATCGTCGACTGCGGCGTCCTCTTCCCCGAGGAGAACCAGCCCGGCATCGACGTGATCCTCCCCGACTTCGCCGCGATCCGCTCGCGCCTGAAGGACATCGAGGCCATCGTCCTCACCCACGGCCACGAGGACCACATCGGCGGCGTGCCGTACCTCCTCAAGGAGCGCGGCGACATCCCGATCATCGCCTCGACCTTCACCCTCGCGCTGATCAGCGCGAAGCTGCAGGAGCACCGCATCACGCCGCGCACGCGCCCGGTGAAGGAGGGCGACCGGATCGACGCCGGCGTCTTCGACCTCGAGTTCCTCGCCGTGAACCACTCCATCCCGGACGGGCTCGCCGTCGCGATCCGCACCGAGGCCGGCCTCGTGCTGCACACGGGCGACTTCAAGATGGACCAGTTCCCGCTCGACGGGCGCACCACCGACCTCCCCGGCTTCGCGCGCCTCGGCGACGAGGGAGTCGACCTGTTCCTGGTCGACTCCACGAACGCCGACGTCCCCGGCTTCGCGATCTCGGAGGGGGACCTCGCCCCCGCGATCGACCAGGTGTTCCGCACCGCGCCGCGCCGCATCGTCGTGTCCAGCTTCGCGAGCCACGTGCACCGCATCCAGCAGGTCCTCGACGCCGCGCAGCGCCACGGCCGCAAGGTCGCCTTCGTCGGCCGCTCGATGGTCCGCAACATGGGCATCGCCGCCGACCTGGGCTACCTCAAGATCCCGGCCGGCCTCGTCGTCGACATGAAGGTGCTCGAGAAGCTCCCCGCGACCGAGATCGTGATGATCTGCACCGGTTCGCAGGGCGAGCCGATGGCGGCGCTCTCGCGCATGGCCAACAAGGACCACATCATCGACATCGGCCCCGGCGACACCGTGCTGCTGGCCAGCTCGCTGATCCCCGGCAACGAGAACGCGATCTACCGGATCATCAACGCCTTCACCCGCTGGGGCGCCACGGTCGTGCACAAGGGCAACGCCAAGGTGCACGTCTCGGGTCACGCCAGCGCGGGCGAGCTCGCCTACTGCTACAACATCCTCCGCCCCACCGCGGTGCTCCCCGTGCACGGCGAGTGGCGCCACCTCACCGCGAACGCGGCGATCGCGACCCGCACCGGGATCGACGAGAAGGACGTCTTCGTCATCGAGGACGGCGTCTCGATCGACCTGGTGAAGGGCCGCTCGCGCATCAGCGGGCGCATCCCGGCCGACCAGATCCTGGTCGACGGCACCACGATGGGCGTCGCCACCGAGGACGCGATGAACGACCGCATCGTCCTCGCCGAGGAGGGGGCCATCACGGTCCTCGCCATCGCCGACCTCGACCGCGGCACGCTCGGCGAGCCCGTCGAGTTCTTCACCCGCGGCTTCGTCGAGGAGCCGGGCTGGAAGGCCAATGCGAGCAAGGCGATCGACGACGCCGTCCTGCAGGCCGCGGGCAAGCCGGTCGAGCTCGAGGCCATGGAGGCGCTGATCACGCGCACCCTCGGCCGCTGGCTGACCCGCCGCCACCGCCGGAACCCGGTCATCACCACCATCGTCGTCGAGGAGTAGGCGCCTTCCACGCCGCCCTCCGCCTCCGCTACCCCCTGCCCCGCGAGGCGCGGGCGGAGCAGAGTGGGAGGGTCGGCAGGTCGCCGACGCGAAGGGAGAGCGCCATGAGCACCGACCGCACCACGGGTGAGGACACCGAGAAGACCGAGGACCTCCCTGACGGCACCGGGACGGACACCTCCTCCGGTGGCGGCGACACCGACACCGTCTCCGGCGGCGAGCCGGACGAGCCCGCCGAGTAGGGCCGTGAACGACGAAGGGCGGGACCGCGAGGTCCCGCCCTTCGTCGTTCCGCCGATCAGATCAGCGGGCCGTCGCTCTCGCTCGAGCGGCGGGTGACCTGCTCGCCGCTGGCCGGGTCGACGGCCGAGCGCGTGGTCGAGACGGCCTGGCGGCGGCGCGTCAGCAGGACCAGCCCGAGGATCAGGCCGACCGCTCCGGCCGCCATGAGGATGTAGCCGACCAGCTTCAGGTCGATCCCGGACACCTGCACGTCCACCGCGAAGGCGAGGACCGCGCCGACGACGAGGAGGAAGATCCCTGCTCCGATGCTCATTGCGTGCTCCTTCTGACTGCCGCCGGAGCGCACGCGGGAAGCGCGCAGGGGCACCGGCGATCGCCCCACGGTAGACCCCGGGTCCGGCGGCCCCCAGGCCTTCCGGCGGGAGCCTCCGGGGGTGTAGGGCGGTGCCGGGTCAGCGGTCGGAGACGCGGAGCATCACGCGGGTGCGGTCGGCGCGGGTGACCAGGCCCTCGATCAGGAGGAACACGCGGTACTCGAGCCGGTACTTCGCCAGGAACACGCGGCCCAGGCGCTCCACCTCGCCGGGGTCGGCGTCGATCTCCGCGGCGGCCTCGACCGGCACCGCGTAGTCGGAGACCCGGCCGCGGCGGTCGCAGGGGACGAGGGTCACCCGCGCGTCGTTGCGGAGGCGCTTCACCTTGCCGCTGCGGCGGGGAGTGGTGACGATCAGCTCGTCGCCGTCGCGGGCGATCCAGACCGGGGTCGAGACGGCGTCCCCGGACTTCCGGAACGTGGTGAGCGAGACGAAGCGCTCGTCGGCGAGAGCGGTGAGGTCCTGGGAGAGGGGCATGTCCGAAGTAGAGCGGCCGGGAGCGGTCACCGCAAGCCTCCGTGGCACCTCGATCCGCCCCCGTAGGGTGGAGTGATGACCGACGCGACGCCTCTGATCGGCCCGACCGAGGCGCCCGATCTGCACGTGATGACCTACAACATCCGCCGGCGGATGCCGCGCCTCACCTCCCGCGCCGTCGACCAGTGGGACCGGCGGCGCCCGCTCGTCCAGCGGGTGCTGGAGCAGGAGCGCCCCTCGATCCTCGCCGTGCAGGAGGCGCTGCCGGACCAGTCGGCCGCCGTGCACGAGGCGCTGGGCTCCTCCTTCGAGGCGATGGGCTTCGGCCGGGACGCGGACCGCGGCGGCGAGCGCGTGATGCTCTTCGTCGACCGCAGCCGCTACGCCGTCCGGCACTGGACCCAGATCGCCCTCTCGGACACCCCGGACGTCGCCGGCTCGCGCAGCTGGGGCAACCGCATCCCGCGCACCGCCGTGATCGCGGAGCTGACCGATCACGCGACCAGCCGCGAGCTCACCGTGATCTCGACCCACTTCGACCACATCTCGCGGCGCTCGCGCCAGCGCTCCGCCGAGCTGATCGCCCGCCGCGTCCTCGAGCTCGGACGCCCCGCGATCGTCATGGGCGACACCAACACCGACGTCGACACCGTCCCCTACCGGACGATCCTCGACGAGGGCCGCCTCGCGGACGCGTGGGAGACGGCGGAGAAGCACCTCACCCACTCGTGGAGCACCTTCTCGAACTACCGCGCGCCGGCGCCGGGCAAGCGGATCGACTGGCTGCTCGTCAGCGAGGGCGTGTTCGAGGTCGTCTCCGCCGGGATCAACGCCGTCCGCTACGGGGGAGCGGCGCCCTCCGACCACGAGCCGGTCCAGGCCGTGCTGCGCTTCACGAGCCCGTGAGCGGCTCCGCCCTCGTCGAGACCTTCCTCGAGCCCCCGCGCACCCGCGGGGAGTGGACGGCCGACGGCATCCGCGCGATCGGGGCGGCGAGCATCGTGGCGGCCGCGATCGGCTGGGACCTGGTCGACGTGGCGGTGCTCGCGCTCGCGGCGATCGGGCTGGTGCTGCCGCGCTTCCTCGGCATCCGTCCGGCGCTCGACGCCCTCTTCGGGCTCGCGCTGCTCGTGGCGTCCTGGAGCAGCGTCCTCGGCCTCTACGAGGCCTGGCCGCAGTGGGACCTGGTCGTGCACTGCGTGCTCAACGGGCTGATCGCCGCGGTGGCCTACATCGTCGCCGCGCGGGCCGGAGTCGTGCCGGCGGTCGCGGGCGATCGCGGGCCGCTGCTCCCGGCGGTCGTGCTCTGCGCCTGCTTCGGGACGACGGCGGGCGTCCTGTGGGAGTGGGGCGAGTGGGCGGGGCACCGCTTCATCGACTCCTCGATCTTCGTCGGCTACGAGGACACGCTGGGCGACCTCGCCGCCGGCGCGCTGGGCTCGATCCTCGCCGGCGCGCTGATGCGCTTCTGGTCCGCGAAGTCCCGGGTGGTCGGACCGGGCGCCTCGCGCGGCGTCGGAGGTGCGGCGTAGCCTGTCCCGCATGTGCGGCCGCTTCGCGATGGACTCCGAGACCGATGAGCTGATCCGCGAGTTCGTCGCCGCGGGCGGGCGCGCCGAGGACTGGGCGCCCGACTACAGCGTCGCTCCCACCGACGTCGCGCCGATCGTGCGCGAGCGGCTCCACGACGGCGAGCGGGAGCGCGAGCTCGAGCTCGCGTCCTGGGGCTTCACCCCGTCCTGGTCGAAGGGCAGGGGGCCCTCGCCGATCAACGCGCGCCTCGAGTCGGTCGCGACGAACGGCCTGTTCCGCGGGGCGTTCGCCAAGCAGCGCGCGATCGTGCCGATGCGCGGGTACTACGAGTGGGAGGCCCGCGCCGACGGCAAGCAGCCCTGGTTCCTGCAGGGCGAGGAGCCGATCCTCGCCGCGGCCGGCCTCTACACGGCCCGGAAGGAGGGCGACGACTGGCGCGTCTCCTTCACGATCATCACCCGCGAGGCGCGCGACGCCTCCGGCGAGGTGCACGACCGGATGCCCGTGTTCCTCACGCCCGACGTGCGCGACGCCTGGCTCGACCCGGCTCCGCTCGCCTCCGCCGAGGAGATGCTCGCCACCCTCGACCGGGCGTCCGTCGCGATGGCGTCGACCGTCACGGCCCACCCGGTCGACCGCCGCGTGAACAACTCCCGCACGGTCGACCGCCGCGACCCGGGCCTGCTGACGCCGATCGCCTGACGCCGGTCGCCTGACGCCGCTCGCCTGACAGGCGCGGGACGATCCGCGCGGTCCGCGGAACCTCCGGGCGAGGGCGGACGACCGGTGGTGGGCGGACCGGAGAGCACGGGAGGGGCGGAGCCGCGGCCCCGCCCCTCCCGGGCGTCCTACTTCGTGCCCGCGTGACCCGGGAACGGCTTGCCGTTCAGCGAGACCTCGTCGGGGTCGACCTCGACGTCGCCCACGTCGTCCGGGCCGCCCGTGCCGGGCACGGCCTTCACCTCGGCCGAGCCGGAGACTTCGGTGCGGCTCTCCGCCGGATCCGAGTCCTGCTTGGCCTCGGTCTCGCGCTCGCTGCCGGGCGACTCCGAGATGTCCTTCTCGATGGTCTCGCTCTCGGAGGAGGTGGCGGGCGCCGCCCCGTCCGGCTTGCCGATGGTCGAGCCCTGGTCGTCCTGCTCCGTGCGGTCCTGGTCCATGTCGTCGCCTTTCGTCGGGACCTCCGACGCTACGTCGGGGCGCGCGCGGGGGCACCCGCTTGACAGCCCGGCCGGGGGAGGGCGGCGTGCAGGGTCGACGTACTACCCTGGGTCGACGGTCGCACCGGGGGGCGCGGCACACCCGCCGCCGACCGCGAGGAGGACTTGTGGCATCCCACCGGACAGGCGACACCCGCATCGTCGGGACGACGGTCGACGGCCGGTACACGATCGAGGAGCTCATCGGCCGCGGCGGCATGGCCACGGTCTACCGGGCGAGAGACGGCGTCCTCGGCCGCTCCGTCGCGCTGAAGATGTTCGCCCCCGGCATCGACGACGCCCAGGACCTGCAGCGCAAGGCGTCCGAGATCCGGCTGCTCGCGGCGCTCAACCACCCCGCCCTCGTCACCCTCTACGACGCGCACGACGGCGGCGACGACACCAACGGCCAGGCCTACATGGTGATGGAGCTCGCCGAGGGCCCGAGCCTGTCCGAGCGGCTCGCCGAGGGCCCGGTCGCGCCGAACGACGTCGCCTCGATGGCGGGCGACCTCGGCGAGGCCCTGCACACGGTCCACGCGGCCGGAGTCGTGCACCGCGACGTGAAGCCGTCGAACGTGCTGCTCGTCCCGAGCCCGCTGACCAGCCGCGAGTTCCGCCCGAAGCTGGCCGACTTCGGCATCGCCTCCCTCATCGACGCGACGCGGATCACCGCGCCCGGCACCCTCATCGGCACCGCCGCCTACCTCAGCCCCGAGCAGGCGCACGGCGACCCGGTCACCTCGGCGAGCGACATCTACTCCCTCGGCCTGGTGCTCCTGGAGTCGCTGACCGGCCGCCGCCCGTTCACGGGCTCGGCGATCGAGGTCACGCTCGCCCGCCTGCTCCGCGACCCCGAGGTCTCGGAGTCGCTCGGCAGCGGCTGGACCTCGCTCCTGACCTCGATGACGCGGCGCGAGCCCGGCGAGCGTCCCGCCGCGCTCCAGGTGGCGGAGTCGGCACGCCGCCTGATCGATCCGCGGCGCGACTCCCCGCCGGCGGCCATCGTCGTCCCCGACGTCCCCGCCACCCGGGTGATGTCGACGGAGCCGCTCGCCGAGACCGAGCCGATCACGCGGACGGAGGCGCTCGACCCGACCCGCCGGCTCGCGGCCGACGCCTACCCGGCCACGGAGGCGATCGCTCCGACGCAGCGCTTCACCGCGACCGAGCGGATCGCTCCGGCACCGCGGATCGCTCCGGCACCGCAGACCGCTCCGGCGCCGCGCACGGCTCCGCTCCGCCCCGCGGCCGCCCCTCCACAGCGCCGCGGCCCGAGCCCGTGGCTGATCGTGCTGGTGCTCGCGCTGGTCGCGGTCGCCGTCGGGCTCGCGATCATCCTGATCGACGGTCCCCAGTCGCCTCTGCCGCAGGTGGACGGCGAGCTGGGCGACCACCTCCGTCAGCTGCGCGAGAGCATCCGCTCGTGAGGGGCCTCCGACTGCGCGCCGCCGGCGCCGTGCTCGCCTCGGTCCTGCTGCTGAGCGGATGCTCCTCCGCGCCGCAGGGCATCGACGAGGGCACCGCCCAGACCCTCGACGACGCGGTGGTGGCCGTCGCCGAGAAGGCCTCGGCCGACGACTACCAGGGCGCTCTCACCGAGCTCGCCTCGCTGCAGTCGGCGCTCGACGCCGCGCTCGCCGAGGACTCCGTCAGCTCCGACCGCGCAGCGACGGTGCAGGCGCAGGTCGACGTCGTCCGCGCCGACCTCGAGGCCCTGATCGCGGGAGCCCCGGAGCCGGCGCCGGCCGAGACGACCGCCCCGGCTCCCGAGGAGACGACCCCGGTCGAGGAGGAGCCGGAGGACACGCCGGCCCCCGTCGAGACCGAGGACGACCCCGCCCCCTCGCCCGAGGAGTCGGAGCCGGAGGAGACGCCGACCGAGCCGGAGGAGCCCGCGGAGGAGACCCCGGCCGCTCCCGGCGACGACGCTCCGGGGAACAGCGGCGACGCTCCGGGGAACAGCGGTGGCGCACCCGGCAACAGCGGGAACGCTCCCGGCAACGGCAACGGCAACGGCAACGGCAACGGCAACGGCAACGGCAACGGCAACGGCAACGCGGGCGGCAACGGCCCGGGCGCTCGCGGTGCGGCGACCGGCGTCGGCGCCCCCGCGGGCAGCGGTGCCGCACCCGGGGCCGCGAAGGGCCCCGGCGGCCGCTAGAGCGCTATTCCTGGGTCGAGAGCACGGCGAACGCGGCGTCGAGCTCGACGTCCACGTCCGTGCCGTCCTCGCGGGTGACCTCCACCTCGAAGGCGTGGTCGGCGTCGTCGCTGCGCTCGGCCTCGGTGACGGTCCCGGAGCCGACGGCGCCCAGCGCCGCCTCGCTCGCGCGGGCGAGGTCGTCGCCGGTGAGGTCGTCCGGGTCAACGGCGGCCGTGGTCGGGTCGCCGGCAGGCACGCCGTCGTCGCCGGAGCCGGCCTGGAGGGCGCGGTCGTCGGGGTCCACGGACACGACGGCGAATGAGTCGTCGAGGCGCACCTCGTACTCGAGGCCGGCGCGGTCGGTCAGGTCCAGCTCGTAGCCGGTGGCGCCGTCGTCGTCGCGCTCGGCCGAGGTGACGGTCCCGCCGCCGATCTCGGCGAGCGCGGCCTCGCTCGCGCGGTCCAGGTCGCTGCCGGTGAGGGAGTCGGACCCCTCGAAGCCGTCGGTCGCCGCGTAGGCGATGCCCGTCCCGGCTCCGATCAGCACGACCGCTCCGGCGATCCCGGCGATGATCTTCGTCTTCTTCTGCACGATGGCTCCGTCCCGGCGCCGCTCGTCGACGCCTCCAGCACTCTCGCGGTCGGGCGCTGAAGCAGGCCTGAAGCGCCCGCTCAGCGGACGAGCGGCACCCGCACCTCGACCCGGGCGCCGCCCAGCGCCGAGTCGCCGACGACGACCCGTCCGCCGTGCGCCCGGGCGATCCCGGCGACGATCGCCAGGCCGAGGCCCGAACCTCCGGCGTCGCGCGCCCGACCCTCGTCGAGGCGGACGAAGCGCTCGAGCACCCGCTCGCGCTCCGCCGCCGGGATCCCCGGCCCGTCGTCGTCCACCGCGAGCACCGCCTCCGCTCCGTCGATCCGGGCCGAGAGCGCCAGCTGCGAGGAGCGGTGCCGCACCGCGTTGTCGACCAGGTTCCGCAGCGCCCGCGAGAGCAGGGCCTCGTCGGCCACCGCCTGCACGGCCGAGATCCCGCTCGCGTCGACCCGGGCCCCGGAGTCGCGCAGGCGCCGCACCTCGCCGAGGGCGAGATCGTCGAGGTCCACGGGAGCCGCCGCCACGGCCAGGCGCGCCTCGTCCGCCCGGGCGAGCAGCAGCAGGCCCTCGATCAGCCCGCCGAGCCGCACCGACTCCTCCGCGACCGTCCTCGCCAGCCGGGCGGAGTCGAGCCGGTCCGGGTGCGCGAGCGCCACCTCCGCGGTCTGACGCAGCGCCGCGACGGGGGAGCGCAGCTCGTGCGAGGCGTCCGAGACGAAGCGCCGCTGCCGCTCCTGCCCGCTCTGCAGCCGATCGAGCATCCGGTTGAGGGTGTGCGCCAGCCGGTCGACCTCGTCGCCGGAGCCGGGAGCGGCGATCCGGCGGTCCAGGGCGGAGGCGGTGACCGCCTCGGCCTCCTCGCGCATCCGCTCCACGGGGCGCAGCGCCCGGCCGACGACGACGGCGCACACCACCGCCACCAGCGCGATCAGCAGCGGGACGGCGACCGCGAGCAGCCCGATCGTCGTGGACACCGCCTCCTCGCGGCCCTCGTCGGGCACGCCGACCACGACGAGGGAGTCGTCGTCGAGCTCGCGGGCGGCGACCACCACCGGCCCCTCGTCGTCCACGTCGACCGTGACCGGGTCGTCGCTCTCGGCCAGCGCGAGCGGAGGGAGGCCCTCCGCGTCCTCGCCCGCGGCGGCGACCCGCCCGTCGACCACGAGCTGGACCAGTCCCTCCGAGCCGCGGACGGCCTCCGGGCCGCCCTGCTCGACCAGCGCCGCGACCCGCTCCGCCTCGGCGTCGGCGGCGGAGGCGGCGCTCGAGGCGAGCACGGAGGAGAGGATCAGGACGAAGAGCACGCTCCCGAGGAGCGCGGCGGCGGCCACCACGGCGGTCGCGGCCGCGGTGATGCGGGTCCGCAGGCTCCGGCGGCTCACCCGGCCACCAGCGTGTAGCCCGCCCCGCGCCGGGTGCGGAGGGTGTAGCGACCGAAGGGCCGGTCGATCTTGTTGCGCAGGGTGCGGACGTAGACCTCGACGATGTTCGGGTCGCCGTCGTAGTCGAAGTCCCAGACGGCTCCGAGGACGTCGCGTTTCGAGACGACCTCGCCCGCCCGCGAGACGAAGTACTCGAGGACGCTGAACTCGCGCGCGGTCAGCGGCACGGCGACTCCGCCCCGCTCGACGCTCCGGGACGCCGGATCCAGCACGAGATCGCCGACGACGCGCACCGTGGGCCGCTCGGCGGCTCCGCGGCGGATGAGGGCGCGCAGCCGCGCGACGAGCACCGGGAACGAGAACGGCTTGGTGAGGTAGTCGTCGGCGCCGGTGTCGAGGGCCTCGACCTGGTCGAGGTCGCCGTCCTTCGCGGTGAGCATCAGGATCGGAGTCCAGTCCTCGGCGGCGCGCAGCCGCTCGCAGACGCGGAAGCCGCTGACGTCCGGGAGCATCAGGTCGAGGACGATGGCGGCGTAGTCGGCCTCCTGCGCGTACCAGAGGGCGTCGGTGCCGGTGGTCGCGGTGTCCACGGCGAAGCCCTCGGCCTCCAGGCCCGTCTCGAGGGCGCGGAGCAGGTTGATCTCGTCGTCGACGACCAGGATGCGGATGGCGGCCTCCCCGGGCTCGGCGCGCGGGGCCCCGCGCGAGCCCAGGCTAGCCGCGGCTCCGCTGAAGCCCGCCTGAAGGGCCGGCGGACCACCGCGTCCCGCCGAGGCGCCGGCTCCCCGCCGGGACACCGGCCGGAGCGCGGTGTCCCGGCGGGACGCGCGGCGCCCGGGCGCGGGTCACTCGTCGCGGTCGGTGTACTCGCCCTCGCCCTCGGCGGAGGTGCCCGCGGCGCTGGTGTCGACGTAGCTGCCCTTGTCGGCGGTGCTCTGCTCGTTGACCGAGGTGTCGACGTAGCTGCCCTCGGCCTCGCCGGCGGTGTGCGAGACGCCCTCCGTCGAGGTGTACTCGCCGCCCTCGGTGTCCTCGGTGCTCGTGCCCTCGGCGACGTGACGGCCGTGGCCGGCGGTGTGCTCGTCGTGACCCTCGTGGTGGTCGTGGTGCTCGTGACCCTCGTGGTGCTCGTTGTCGTGGTCGTGGTGGGCCATGGCGGCCTCCTCGCTTCGTCGCGTCGGTGCGCGGTCGGATCCGCCGCGCTCGCTCCGAGACTTCTGCATCGGGGGCGGGGGTGCAAGACGTGGCGGCTGCACATCCGTGCCGCGCAACTCCTACCGGCGCCGGATCCGTCCGCCTAGCCTCCGAGGATGAGCAGACCCCTTCGCACCCGCTGGAGCGTCATCGGCCAGCTCGGCCCTGCCTTCGACGACGGCGGTCCGATGCTGCTGGTCGAGGCCCGATCGGCGTTCGGGCGCCGCCCGATGCACCGCGCCAAGGCGCAGCTGCTGCTGTCGGCGCTCCGCCACCGCGCCCGCGAGCTCGGGGACCGCGCCGAGTACGTCCGCTCCGAGACCTTCGGCGAGGCCCTCGCCGGGCGCGACGACCTCGAGGTGATCGACCCGCCGACCCGCGGCGGCCGCCGCCTCGCCCGCAGGCTCGGCATGAGCGTCCTGCCCAGCCGCGGCTTCATCACGGCCGAGGAGGACTTCCGCGAGTGGGCGCTCTCCCGCTCGGGCAAGCGCCTGCTGCTGGAGGACTTCTACCGGTGGAGCCGCGAGCGCACCGGCGTGCTGATGCGCGGCGACCAGCCCGAGGGCGGCCGCTGGAACTACGACCACGACAACCGCCAGCCTCCGCCCAAGGGCGCCTCCCGGCTCGGCCTGCCCGACCCGTGGTGGCCGGAGGAGGACGACATCGACGAGGAGGTGCGCGCCGACCTCGCGCGCTGGGAGGCCGAGGGGGCGGTCCGCCTGGTCGGCGCCGACGGTCCGCGCCGCTTCGCCGCGACGCCCGCCGAGGCAGAGGCGGCGCTCGCCGACTTCGTGTCGTCGCGGCTGGGCGACTTCGGGACCTACGAGGACGCGATGCTCTCGGGCGACTGGACGATGGCGCACTCGTTGCTCAGCGCCCCGATGAACCTCGGCGTGCTCGATCCGCGGACGGTCGTCGAGGCGGCCGAGGCGGAGTACGCCGCCGGGGGCGCGCCGATCGCGGCGACGGAGGGGTTCATCCGCCAGATCCTCGGCTGGCGCGACTACGTCTGGAACCTGTTCTGGCACCTCGGGCCGGAGTACCGGAACCGCAGCCGCGCGCTCGGCGCCTCCACGCCGCTGCCCGCCGGGCTGCTCGCGCTCGACCCGAGCGGCATCGAGGCGAACTGCCTGCACGAGACGCTCGACGACGTGCACCGGCACGGCTGGGCGCACCACATCCAGCGCCTGATGGTGCTCGGCAACTGGGGACTGCAGCGGGGGTGGGATCCGGCGGAGCTCAACGACTGGTTCGTGGACGTCTTCGTCGACGGCACGGAGTGGGTGATGCCCGCGAACGTGATCGGGATGTCCCAGCACGCCGACGGCGGCGTCGTCGCGACGAAGCCGTACGCCTCGGGCGGCGCCTACATCAACCGGATGTCCGACTACTGCGGCGGCTGCCGCTTCGACCCGAAGGTGCGCCTGGGCGAGAACGCCTGCCCGGTGACCGCCGGGTACTGGGCCTTCCTCGACCGGGCCGAGCCGGTCCTCCGCGGCAACCACCGGATGGCCCAGCCCCTCGCGGGCCTGCGCCGCCTCGCGGACCGCGAAGCGGTGGTCGACCAGGAGCGCCTGCGCGAGACGTACTGACGCGGGGTCGGCGGCACGCCCGCCGCTACTCCGCGCGCACGAAGCGCGACACGGTGACCGCGACCGTCACCGCGGTCGTCCCCTCCACCGCCGCGAGCCGAGCGTCCAGCGCCTCGGGATCCACGTGGTGGGCACTCGGCCCCATCAGCACCTCGGCGCGCAGCTCGTCGACGCTCATCAGCACCGTCGTGTCGAGCTCGATGCGCTCCTCGAGCGCGAACCCCGCCAGCTGCTCGTCGAGCCGCTCCGCCTTGCCGGCGTCGATGCCGAGCATCCCGAACCGCTCGCGGATCTCGTGCAGGTGCCTCTCGCGCGGAGTGACGACGACGGCGACGCCGCTCGGACGGAGCACCCGCCGCATCTCCGGGGCGTTCCGCGGCGCGAAGACGGTGAGCAGCGCGTCGGCGGAGGCGTCGGCCAGCGGGAGGGGCTGCCAGAGGTCGGCGGTCGCGATCGCCGCCCGGGGGTGCGCGCGGGCGGCGCGGCGGGCGGCCGGGGCCGAGAGGTCCAGGCCCAGCCCGTCCGCCGCCGGATGCGCCTCGAGCACGGCCGCGAGGTACGCCCCGGTGCCGCAGCCGAGGTCGACCACGAGCCGCGCGTCGGCGGGGACGGCCGCGGCGACCGCGTCCTGGATCACCCGGTAGTGGCCGGAGCCGAGGAGGTCGGCACGGGCCTGCACCATCGCCGCGGTGTCGCCCGAGGTCGCGTGCCTCCCGCGCAGCAGCGAGGCGTAGCCCTGACGCGCGAGGTCGGCGCTGTGCCCGAGGGGGCAGCGGAGCGAGGAGGGGCGCTGTTCGCGGTGCCGACCATCGCGACGCTGAACGCGGCGGTCACCGCCATGCGGGCGCGCGCGCCCGGCGCGGAGTGAGCGCGTTCGATCCGG
>NZ_PSVQ01000041.1:0-30522 GCF_002932395.1 Rathayibacter sp. AY1D9 | reverse complement strand
GGAGGCGCTCGACGCCGCGGTCGCGGGACTGGCCGCGTCCGTCGGGCCCGCAGCGGCCCAGGGCCGGATCGGCCGCGGGACGGCGGGCGGGCCCGGTGGAGTCGGGCGGAGCCGCCTCAGCCGGCCGAGCGGATCCCTCCGGTCGGACCCCAGGCGACTCCGGCGCCGCCCGCGTCGCCCTGGTAGTCGTCGGGCGAGAGGGCCATGCCGCTCGCGACGAAGTCCGCGGTCGCCGCGCAGTCCGTGACGACGACGTCGCCGTCGGAGCGCGCGAGCCCGTAGAGGCAGACGGACTCGTCGGCGAGCTCCGCGGCCGAGAAGGAGTCGAGGCTGAGGGTGGCGAAGTAGTCGACTCCGGCGATGCTGCCCAGGTAGCGCGTCGGCCCCCAGTGGAAGACGCGGAGGCTCGCGAGGGTCGACAGCGGGCGCGTGGCGACGTCGTCGGGGACGGCCCAGGGCTCGGTGAAGACATCCAGCGACGGGCGAGGGGCCAGCGCGACGGAGGCGGCCGTGCCGAGGGCGGCGAGCCCGAGCACGGCGACGAGGGCGGCGATCACCCCGAGGCGGCGGCGCGGTCGGGGCGTGGCGGAGGTGCGGGAGTCGGAGTCGTCGCCTCCGGTGGTCTCACTGCGCTCGCCCCAGCCGGGCGCCGCGTCCCGGCCGGTCTCGTCACGGCCGACCTCGTCCCGGCCGGTCTCGTCCCAGCCGGTCCGGTCACGGCGCGTCCCGCCCCGGCCGCTCGCCGTCCCGCGGCCGATCCGGCCCTGGGCCGCTGCGGGCCCGACGGACGCGGCCAGTCCCGCGACCGCGGCGTCGAGCGCCTCCTCCCGCTCGCGGAGCTGCGCGCGCAGCAGTGCCAGCTCCGCGAGCGCCGCGGGGTCCGCCTCCGCACTGAACGCCCGGCGCTCGAGCGCGGCCCGCTGCCTCCGCTCCTCCGGCGACGCCCCGTCGCGGCGCCGCTGCAGGGCGGCCCGGCCGCGACCGCGACCTCCGAGAGCCGCGTCGAGCGCCGCCTCCGTCGCGGGATCGAGCTCGTCGAGCAGCCGCGCCGCGCGTGCCGGCGTGACCGCGGTGCCGACGGACGCCGGCACGTCAGCCCCGGTCGCGCACGGCGCGCGCCAGCGACTCGAGGCGCTCCCGGTACTCCGGCCACCACTCCTCCGGCACCGGCGGGAGGTTGTCGCCCGGCGTCCGGAGTCCGACCCGCCCGTCGATCAGCTCGCGGACGATGTCGGCGTGGCCGGCGTGCCGGTGCGTCTCCGTGGTGATGTGGACGAGGATCCGGTGCAGCGTCACGTCGCGGTTCGTCCACCAGGGGACCTGCCCGGGAGCGTCGAGCGGGAGGGCCGCGACCGTCGCGTCGGAGTGGGCCCACACGCGGCGGTACAGCGCGACGACGTCGGCCGGGGACTCGTCGGCCGTCGCCCACATGTCCGAGTTCGGCTCCGACTCGTCCTCCATCCACGGCATCGGCTCCGGGAACGGCCGCCCGAACACGGCGCCGAGGTAGCCCGCCTCGGTGCCCGCCACGTGCTTCACCAGGCCGAGCAGGTTCGTGCCCGTCGCGACCAGCGGCCGCCGCACGTCGTACTCGTCGAGCCCGTCGAGCTTCTGCAGCAGGGCGTCGCGCCCCTCCTGCAGGTAGCGGAGGAGGGTCTGCTTCGCGTCGTCGCTCATCCCCCCAGCCTGCCGCGCCCGTCCGAGCCGCGCCAGAGCGGTGCCGGAGCCGCGCCGTGCTCAGACCGCAGGAAGGATCGCCCCGCGGGCACCGGGATCCGCGGATCCACGGCCCGCCGGAGCGATCCTTCCAGCGTTGTGCACGGGTCAGGCCGGGACGCCCGCTCCCGCCCGCTGGACCCGCGTGCCGACGAGGCGCTGCGAGGAGGCGTCGACAGCGGCGGCCGGGCCGACCAGCTCGAGCGCCGTCTCCGTCTCGCGCGTCGCGCAGTCCGGGCCCACCCACAGCTCGACGCGGCCGGGCTCGACGATCCGCACGCCCTCGCGTCCGGTGAAGGCCAGGCGCGCGGCCGGGACCTCGAAGCGGACCTCCGCCTCCTCGCCGGGCTCGAGCGCGACCCGCGCGTAGCCGAGCAGCTGCGCCACCGGCCGGGTCACGCTCGCGAACACGTCGCGGGCGTACAGCTGCACCAGGTCGGTGCCCGCCCGCTCGCCCGTGTTGCGGACGCGCACGGTCGCCGTGAAGGAGCCGTCCGTCGGGGCGGACTCCTCGGCCGCCAGCTCCGTCCGGGCGAAGTGCGTGTACGAGAGCCCGTGGCCGAACGGCCGCACCGGCGTGCTGTCGGCGGAGGTCACGTCCGACGGCCCGCCGAGGATCGGGTGCAGGTACGAGAACGGCTGCGCCCCGGCCGAGCGCGGCAGCGAGACCGGCAGGTGGCCGGAGGGGTCGACCCGTCCCGAGACGACGCCCGCGATCGCGCCGGCGCCCTCCTCCCCCGGGAAGAACGCCTGCAGCACGGCGGCGGGAGCCGACGGCCCGTCGAGCGCCCAGCCCACGGCATAGGGGCGGCCGGTCAGCAGCACGAGCACGACCGGGGTCCCCGTCGCCACGACGGCCTCGACCAGCTCGCGCTGGCGGCCCGGGAGCTCGAGGCTCTCGACGTCGTTGCCCTCGCCGACCGTGCCGCGGCCGAACAGGCCCGCCCGGTCGCCGACGACCACGATCGCCACATCGGAGTCGGCGGCCGCCCGGACCGCCTCGGCGATCCCGGAGTCGTCGTCCCCCTCGACCGAGCAGCCCTCGGCGAGCAGCAGCTCGGCCGAGCCGAACTCGTCGGCCAGCGCGTCCGCGACCGTCGGGATCTCGAAGCCCAGCGGCACGCCCGGGTGGTGCGCCAGCACGTGGTTGGCGAAGGAGTAGCAGCCCATGAGCGCGGGCGCGCTGTCGGCGTTGGGGCCGATCAGCGCGAGGCGGTGCGGCGCAGCGAGCGGCAGGACGCCGTCGTTGGCGAGCAGCACCACCGACTCCTCGGCCAGGCGGCGGGCGATGTCGCGGTGGGCCGGCGAGTCGAGGTCGATCGACTCGGGGGCGTCGTCGAAGCGCGCGTCGAGCAGTCCGAGCCGCTCCTTCTGCGCGAGCACCCGCAGCACGGCCCGGTCGACGAGCGCCTCGTCGGCCTCCCCGGCCCGGATCCGCGCGGCCAGCGGCGCGAGGAACGCGTCGCCCGTGGGAAGCTCCACGTCGATCCCCGCGGCGAGCGCCAGCTCGGCCGCCTCGCCCAGATCGGCGGCGACCGCGTGCATGAGGTGGAGGAACGCGACCGAGAAGTAGTCGGCGACGACCACGCCGTCGAAGCCCCAGCGCTCGCGCAGCACGCCCGTGAGGTAGGTGGGCGTCGCTCCGACCGGGTCCCCGTCGATCTCGGCGTAGGAGTTCATCACCGAGCGGGCGCCCCCGTCGCGTATCGCCATCTCGAACGGCGGCAGCAGCACGTCCGCGATCTCGCGCGGTCCGGCGTGCACCGGCGCGTGGTTGCGGCCGCCGCGGGAGGCGGAGTAGCCGATGAAGTGCTTCAGCGTCGCGTCGACGCCGGTGGACTGCAGCCCCTGCACGTACGCGGTGCCGATCGTGCCGACCACGTACGGGTCCTCGGCGATGCACTCGTCGACCCGGCCCCAGCGGGGGTCGCGGATCACGTCGAGCACGGGCGCCAGGCCCTGGTGGATCCCGAGCTCGCGCATCGAGCCGCCGATCACGGCGCCGAGCTCGGCCACGAGCTCCGGGTCGAAGGAGGCGCCCCAGGCGAGCGGAGTCGGGAACGTCGCGGCCTGCCAGGCGGCGAGCCCGGTCAGGCACTCCTCGTGGACGATCGCCGGGATGCCCAGCCGCGTCTCCTCGACGAGCCGGCGCTGCTCCGCCCACAGCCACTGAGCGCGCTCGAGCGGATCGACGGGGCGCGTGCCGTAGACGCGGGTCAGCTGGCCGATCCCCTCGCGGGTCGCCTCGGCGTACCCGGTCGAGGTGGCCATCTCGCCGGCGAGCGGGGCGACGACCTCGCCGCCCTGGTCGACCCAGTAGCCGACCAGCTGGGAGAGCTTCTCCTCCAGCGTCATCCGGCCCAGCAGCTCGGTGGTGCGGGCGGACGGAGCCTGGGGGTCCTCTGGTGCGTGCGGTGCGGTCACGGTGCGACCCTCTCTGCGGGTGGGGCGACGGGTGCGGACGGGACGGGGGACGCGGCGGACGGGCGGAGCGATCCGCTCATCCCTTCACCGCCCCCGTCAGCCCGCCGACGATGCGGCGCTCGAAGACGCTGAAGAAGATCAGCGCCGGGATCATCGACAGCGACACGAAGGCCAGCACCTTCGCCGTGTCGACCGAGTACTGCGACGAGAACGCCTGCACTCCGAGCGGGAGCGTGAAGGTGGACTCGTTGTTGAGGATGAACAGGGGCAGCAGGTAGCTGTTCCAGCTCGCGATGAACGCGAGGATCCCCGTGGTGATCACGCCGGGCATCGCCAGGCGCACGACCATCCGGAAGAAGAAGCCGATCCGGCTGCAGCCGTCGATGAAGGCCGCCTCCTGGATCTCGTCCGGGATCGCGCGGAGGAACGGCACCAGGATGATGATCGTCGTCGGCAGGCCGAACGCGATCTGCGGCAGCACCACTCCGGCGAGCGAGTTCATCAGGCCGAGGCTCTTGATCACCAGGTAGAGAGGAGTGATCGCCACAGTCATCGGGAACATCAGGCCGGCGGCGAAGAGCGCGTAGAACACGCCGCGCCCGGTGAAGTCGTAGCGGGCCAGGACGTAGCTCGCCATCAGGCCGAGCACGACCACGCCGAGCGTCGTCGCGAGGCCGGCGATGGTGGAGTTGCCGACCTCCTGCCAGAAGACTCCGCCGGTGATCACGTCGAGGTAGTTCTGCACGTTCCACGGCGAGGGCAGGCCCGCCGGGTCGGTGGTGATCTGCGCGTTCGTGCGGAAGCCGCCGAGGATGATGTACGCCACCGGGGCGAGCATCAGCGCGATCACGACGATCGCCACGACGTAGGCGATCGTCGTGCCGCGGCCCAGGGGCTGACGACGCCGCTTCACCGCGAGAGGCCGAGGGGTCTCCGGAGTGATCGGCGGGGCCGTCATCGTCGTGCCGGTCATCGCTTGTCTCCCGTCAGTGCGCCCGCCGTGTCGCGCCGGAGCACGAAGCGCTGGTAGAGCAGCGCCACCACGAGCGAGATCAGGAACAGGACCACCGCGACGGCGTTCCCGTACCCGTAGTTGCCGGCGTTGCGGCCGTTGGTGACCAGGTAGATCGCCATGGTCGAGGTGCCCGCGGTCGAGGACACGTACTGGCCCCAGATGATGTAGACGAGGTCGAACAGCTGCAGTGCGCCGATGATCGACAGGAACGCCCAGATCCGCAGGGTCGGCGCGAGCAGGGGCAGGGTGATCCGCCGCTGCACCTGCCAGTAGGAGGCGCCGTCAATGGCCGCGGCCTCGGACAGCTCCTCGGGGATGCCCTGCAGACCCGCGAGGAAGAGGATCACGGCGAAGCCGATGTACTTCCACGTGATGATCAGCATCAGCGTCCAGATCGCGATCGCCGGATCCGAGAGCCAGTCCTGCTTCAGCGCGCCGAGGCCGACCTTCTCGAGCAGGCCGTTGACCGCGCCGCTGGTCTGGAGCATCAGGCTCCAGCCGGTGCCGACGACGACCTCCGAGATCACGTACGGCACGAAGATCAGGACGCGGATGATCGACTGCCCGCGCAGCTTGCGGTTCAGCAGCAGCGCCAGGAGGATCGCGACCGGCCCCTGGAGCACGAGCGAGAGCACCACGATGATGCCGTTGTGCGCGAGGGCGTCGTGGAAGGTGGGGTCCTGCAGGATCGTCAGGTAGTTGCGGAAGCCGACGAAGTCCGTCGGCACTCCGTAGCCCTGCCAGCTGAAGAAGCCGTAGTAGGCCGCCATCACGACCGGGAAGATCACGAAGGCGAGGAAGACGATCAGCGCCGGGCCGACCAGGAGCGCGATCTCGAAGCGCCCCGCCCAGCCCACGCTGCGGCGGCGCCGGCGCACCGGAGGCGTCGAGGTGACGCCTCCGGTGCGCGCGGTCCCGCGGGGCTCATCCACTCCGAGGAGCGGGCTCTCGCGGAGTGCCATGGTGGCTAGGCCTTCGCCGCGGCGGCGTTGACGGCCTCGACCAGCTGCTCGGGGTCGCTCTTGCCGGCCAGCAGGTCGACGACTCCGACGTTCAGCGCGTTGCCGACGTTGAGGCCGTAGACGGTGTCGAGCCACTGCGAGACGTACGGGGCCGAGTTGTAGGCCTCGAGGATCTGCTGCAGGTACGGCTCGGTGACCGCCTCCTGCGCCACGGTGTTCACCGGGGGCGCGTTGAAGGCCGCGTAGTACTCCTTCTGCACGTCGGAGGTGGCCAGGTAGTTGAGGAAGTCGACGCACTCGTCGGGAGCGCCCGCGGAGCAGGAGTAGCCGTCGACACCGCCCATGATCGCGCCGGCCTCGCCGTCGCCGCCGTCGATCTCGGGGAACGGGAACCAGCCCAGGTCGGGCAGCGGCTTCTCGTCGGGGGTGAGGGAGGCGATCACGCCGGGGTTCCACGCGCCCATGAGCTCCATCGACGCCTGGTGGTTGGCGAGGAGTCCGGCCGAGCTGCCCGCGCCCTGCTGGGCGGCGGTGGTGAGGAAGCCCTCGTTGAACGGCTCGGTGGCCGAGAAGTCCTGCAGGTCCTCGCCCGCGCGGACCCAGCAGTCGTCCGAGAAGTCCTTGGTGTCGGCCGCCTCGGCCATGGTGTCGGCGCTGCACTCGCGGAGCGCGAAGAAGTAGTACCAGTGCGCGGCGGGCCAGGCGTCCTTCCCGCCGAGCGCGACGGCCTGGGCTCCGCTGCCCTTGATCTTCGTGATCGCCGAGTCGAGCTCGTCGATGGTCTTCGGCGTCTCGGTGACGCCCGCCGCCGTGAAGAGGTCCTGGCTGTAGAACAGGCCGCCCGGGAGGACGGCGACCGGCATCGCCCAGACCTTGTCGTCGAGCGTGTTCGCCGAGAACGAGCCCTCGGGGATCTCGCTGCGCGCCTGGTCCGAGATGCCGTCGGTGAGGTCCTTCAGCTGTCCGCCCGCGACCATGGCGGCGAGCTTGCCGCCTCCGCGCTGGAGGAAGACGTCGGGGGCGTCGCCCGAGTTGAGCGCCGTCTGGAGCTTGCCGTCGAGGTCCTCGTTCTGGATGGCCTGCGACTCGATGGTCACTCCGGGGTTCGCGGCCTCGAAGTCCGCGATCGTCTTGTCCCAGAACTCCTGGCCGGGGCCCGTGGTCGAGTTCTGCCAGAGGGTCATCGCGACGGTGCCGTCGCTCGATCCCGAGTCCTGAGCCGAGCAGCCGGTGAGGGCCGCGACCGTGCCGAGCAGGGCTGCTGTCGCCACTGCGATCTTCCTGAACTTCATCGTCCAACCGTTCTCTTCATCGAGGGCGCCGCCTGGTGCACCGGCGCCGTGGGGGTTCCCGCCTTCGCGGGTGGAGTCAGTGTCCGCAGTGCTTGCGAAAGTGGTCAAACGTTTTCGAAATGGTTTTCGAAGCAGGGGTTACAGTCGGCCACATGACCACCCGACCGACCATCCACGACGTCGCCGCTGCCGCCGGCGTCTCGGTGGCGACGGTGTCCAAGGCCGTGAACGGCCGCTACGGCATCGCCCCCTCCACCGCCACCCGCGTGCTCGAGGTCGTGCGCGAGCTCGGCTACGAGTCGAGCCTCGTCGCGAGCAGCATGCGCTCCCGGCGCACGGGCGTGATCGGCGTGCTCGTCGCGGGGTTCGAGCCGTTCAGCGCCGAGATCCTGAAGGGCGTGGGGTCGGTGCTGGCGGAGTCGCGGTTCGACCTGCTCGCCTACTCCGGCTCCCACGAGGGCGAGCAGGAGGGCTGGGAGCGGCGCTCGCTCAGCCGGCTCAGCGGCACCCTCATCGACGGGGCGATCATGGTGACGCCGAGCGTGGTGAGCGCGCCCTCCGACATCCCGCTCGTCGCCGTGGACCCGCACACCGGCCGCGCCGACCTGCCGACCGTCGAGTCCGACAACTTCGGCGGCGCCCTGCTCGCCACCCGCCACCTCGTCGCCCTCGGGCACCGCCGCATCGGCTTCGTCGCGGGCCGCGGCGACCTGCGCTCGGCGCGGCTGCGGGAGGCCGGCTACCGGGCGGCGCTGGCGGAGGCCGGCATCGCCTTCGACGAGCGCCTGCTGCGGGTGGGCAACTACCACCGCGACACCGCCCGGCGGCCCGCCTCCTCGCTCCTGTCGCTGGCCGACCGCCCGACCGCGGTCTTCGCCGCCAACGACGTCTCGGCGCTGGCGATCATCGAGACCGCCGCGCACCTGGGCCTCGCCGTGCCCCACGACCTGTCGGTGATCGGCTTCGACGACGTGCCCGAGGCCGCTCGCTTCGATCCGCCGCTGACCACCGTCCGCCAGCCGATGCAGACGCTCGGAGCGACCGCCGCCGAGATGCTGATCGCCCTGATGGCCGGGCGCGAGCCGCGCTCGCTGCACGTGCAGCTGCCGACGCAGCTCGTCCGCCGCGCGACGACGGGACCGCCGGCATGAGCGGCGACGGGACCGCCGGCATGCGCGACGAGCTGGAGGACGACGGCCCGACCGCGGTGCACGCCGCCCTCTTCGATGCGCTGGAGCTGGTGGACCTGCCCGCGCTCGAGGCGCTGCTCGACGAGCGCTTCGTGATCGAGCACCCGACCGGCCTGGTGCAGTCGCGGGAGGAGTGGCTCGCCGACATCGACGAGGCGCGCAAGGAGTACCACGAGATCGACCACGTCGAGAGCGCCCTCTCGGGCGGCGCCGCTCACCCGGTGCTCACCTCCCGCACGATCACCGAGGCGACCATCGGCCGCCTGCACGCGACCTGGCGGCTCCAGCTGACGAGCCGCCTCGTCCGCCGCGACGAGGGCTGGGTGATCACGCGGACCGTGGTGACGAGCTGGTGAGGCCGGCGGACCGGCGCGTCCGCGGCCGGCCGTGGGCGCGGCGGGCAGGATCGACACCGTGCTCCTCCAGGTCGTGACCCGCTCCGCCCGCCCGGCCGCCGAGATGTTCGACCGGGCGCGCGACATCGACCTGCACACCGCCTCGCAGGCCGGCGCTCGCGAGCGCGCGGTCTCCGGGACGACCACCGGGCTGATCGGCCTGGGCGAGCACGTGACCTGGAGCGCCCGACACTTCGGCGTCCCGCTCCGGCTGACCAGCACCGTCACCGTGCTCGACGCCCCGCACTCCTTCGTCGACGAGCAGACCCGCGGGCCCTTCGCGACCTTCCGGCACGAGCACCGCTTCGAGTCCGACGGCTCCGGCTCCGGCTCCGTGATGATCGACCGGCTCGAGTACTCCGCCCCGCTCGGCGTCCTCGGGCGGATCGCGGAGCGGCTGGTGCTCGACCGGCACCTGCGGCGGCTGCTGGAGGAGCGCGGCGCGTTCCTCGCCGGACGCGACCGGTGAGGCTCCTGATCCGGACCCTGCTGACGCTCGTCGCCGTCGCCGGGGTCCTCTCGCTCGCGACGACCTCGGTCCTGTTCGCCCTGTCCTCCCTCGACACCGGCCGGGACGCCGGCGAGCTGCTCCTCCCGCTGGCCCGAGCGCTTCTGGCGACCGCCGTGACGGCGGCCGTCGGCGGGCTCCCCTACTCCGCGGGACGGGGTCGCGCGCCCTGGCCGGTCCTCTGGTCGGCCTCCACGGTCTGCATCCTCGCGATCGCCTGGATCGTGGTCTCGATCGCGGCGTGGACCGACGCGGGCGACGGGACGGACGCCGTCGTCGCGCTGCTGACCGTGGTGCCCGCCGCCTGCTGCTCGATCGCCGCGGTGCCGGTGACCGAGCTCGTCCTCCGGGTGGGAACGCACAGGATCGGCGCCCGCTAGCGGATCCGTCCCCTCCGCTTGACGTTGACGCCGCGTCAACCCGTACCGTCGCTTCCATCGCCGCCGGAGTCACCGGCGACGCGGAGACGGAGGGCGCTGTGGAGCAGGAGTGGACCGTGCACGAGGTGGCGCGGCTGGCCGGCACGACCAGCCGGACGCTGCGGCACTACGGGGCCGAGGGACTGCTCCCGGCGAGCCGGGTGGGCGCGAACGGCTACCGCTACTACGACGCCGCCGCGCTCGTGACGCTGCAGCGGATCCTGCTGCTGCGCGACCTCGGTCTCGGGCTGCCCGAGATCGGGCGGATCCTGCGGCGCGACGCGGAGCCTGTGGCCGCTCTCGAGCGGCACCTCGACGTGCTCCAGGAGGAGCGCCGACGGCTCGACCGCCGCATCCGGGCGGTCGCCGGGACGATCACCACGATGACAGAAGGGAACGGGCCGATGGCCGAGGACATGTTCGACGGGTTCGACCACGCGGAGCACCGCGAGGAGGTGGAGCGCCGCTGGGGTGCCCCGGCGTACGCCGACGGCGACCGCTGGTGGCGCTCGATGAGCGCGGAGGACCGCGAGCAGTGGCAGCGGCGGCAGGCGGACCTCGCCGACGCCTGGACCGCCGCGGCGGCGAGCGGGGCGGATCCGACCGGGCAGGAGGCGCTCGCGCTGGCCGAGCGGCACCGCGCCTGGCTCGCCGAGGTGCCGGGCACGCCCCGCGACGCGACCGGCGGCCCGAGCGACGAGTACCTGCTCGGGCTCGGCGAGATGTACGTCGACGACGAGCGGTTCTCGGCGCACTACGGCGGAGTCGCCGGCGCCCGGTTCGTCCGCGACGCGCTGCGGGCGCTGGTCGACCGGCGGGGATGACGGAGGTCTCGTCGGCCGCAACGCGACCCCGCTCCGGAACGGCATGATCGCCTGATGGGACGCATCCGATTCAGCAGTCCGGGCCGGGACGAGGACACCGACCGGGGACCTGCGCCCGACCCCGACCGTGCCCGGTACTCCCGGGACGACGGGGCGAGGTTCACCGCGATCACGCTCACCTGCCTGTCGGTCCTCCCCGCGATCGTCCTCACGGCCGCGTTCCTCCTCGTGCGGCTCCCTCCGCTCGACCGCGACGACCAGCCCGACTGGACGGCGCCGCGCGCGGAGGTCCTGGCTCCGTGGCTGCTGCTGTTCCTGCTCCCACCGCTGGTCACGGGACTGCTCGCTCGTCTGGTCGGCGGGCGGGACTCCTCCCACGGGTTCGGTCGCTCCGCCGCGGTCTGCCTCGTGGTGATGGCGCCGTTCCTCGGCCTCTCGGCCCTGTCGCTCCTCGGCTAGGCGCTGCCGCCCGGGAGCATCAGCATCGCGAATCCGGCGGTCGCAGCGGCCAGGACGACGCTGATCGGAACGGACCAGCGGGGCCGGTAGGCACCGATGACGAGGGCGGCGAAGGCGAGGACCGCGCCGACCCCGACGACGGCGAACCACTGGAGGAAGGGCCACGCCGGCCCGGCGAGGCAGTCGATCGGCGGATCCTGGACCTCGAGGAATGTGCTGCGGTAGGTGCTCGCGCAGCCGGCGAGGAGCAGTCCGCTGACGGCGGCGCCGAGCCCGGCGAGCACACCGGCGACCACCCCTCCGATCGTTCCGACGAGGGCGAGGAGCGTCGCGACCGCGTCCGCGGCGGCCGCGCGATCGGGGCCGCCGGACCGTACGCCGCTCACGCCTGCAGGACCACCGCGCCGTAGTGGGTGCCGGCGCCCGTGCCCACCAGCAGCACCGACTCCCCCGGCTGCACGTCCGAACGGTGCAGGGCCAGCGGGATCGCGCTGCCGATCGTGTTGCCGACCTCGCCGAGCGTGATCGTCATCCGGTCGCGGCCCCAGAGGCGGGCCATGCCCTCGAGCCCGGCCGCGCTGGTCTGGTGCGGGACCACGCGGTCGATGCCGGGGAGCCCGGTCGAGAGGCCGGGCCGCACCTCCTCGAGGAACGCCGGGAAGTGCCGCAGCGCGTCGACGAGCAGCGCCTTGCCCTGCATGTCGAAGCGGAAGTCGGCGAGCCGGTCCTGCGCCTCCTCGATCCGGATCCGCGAGCCGAAGCCGCGCAGCTCCGCGTGGCGCACACCGCTCGGGCGGGTGCGGAAGTGCGTGGTGACCAGGCCCTGCCCCGGAGTCTCGGCGCGTCCGATCACGACGGCGGCGGCCGCGTCGCCGAAGAGCAGGGCGCTCTCGGGCTGGCCCGGGTCGATGCCGCGGCTGCCGCAGTCGGTCGAGACGATGAGCACGGTGTCGGCGCGACCCGTGGCGAGGAGGAATCCCGCCTCCTGCAGAGCGAAGAGGAACGACAGGCAGGTGGCGCCGACGCTGTACGCCGAGACGTCGTCGAGGCCGAGTCCCGCCGCGAGCAGCGAGCCTCCGTCCGGGATCGCCTGCAGCTGAGTGCCCGAGGCGTTGAGCACCACGTCGACCGTGTCGAGCCCGGCCGCCGCGAGCGCCCGACGGGCGGCGAGCAGGCCGAGCTCCAGCGGGTCCTCGTCGTCGGTGACCCAGTGGCGGGTGCGCACGCCGGAGCGGCGCTCGGCCTCGTCGGCGGGCAGGCCGCAGAGCGCGGCGACCTCGGCGGTCGTGACGATCCGCTCGGGCAGCGCTTCGCCCGTGCCGAGGACGCGGAGCGGGAGGAGGTCGGGCACGCGGGCCCCTTCCTGCCCCGGGACGTGCGGAGCGAATCCCTGTATAGCGCGCCTCTGCACCTCCGCGCGCACTGTTCGGCGCGGTTTGACGGCACGGGCCCCCGCCGACACCATGGTCCCGGAGCGGGGGACGGATGGACGCGCGCGGTTTCTGGGTGGTCGTGCCCTTCCTCGACGAGGAGAAGCTGCTCGGCGGCGCCCTCGACGCGCTCGCCCGCCAGACCGATCCGGACTTCACCCTCCTGCTCGTCGACAACGGCAGCACCGACGGCTCGCGCGCCGTGATCGAGGAGTTCCGCCGCCGGTGCCCGGAGCGGCAGGTCGCCGTGATCGACGAGGCGCAGAAGGGCACGGGAGCCGCCTCCGACACCGGCTTCCGCCACGCGATCGCCGAGGGCGCGACGGCCGTCGCCCGCACTGACGCCGACTGCCTGCCGAGCGCCGACTGGGTGGCGCGCCTCAAGGCCGACCTCCGCGGCGGCGCCCGCTTCGTCGGCGGCCGCCTGTCCCCGCGGCGGGACGAAGCCGTCTACCGCTGGTACGACGGCGTGCTCGGCACCGCGCTGATCCGCCTGATGGAGCACGCCCCGGGCGTCTTCTACCGCCGCCCCGGCCAGCGGTACCGGATGTTCATGGCCGCCGGCTGCAACCTCGCGATCGACGCCGCGCTGTACCTCCAGGTCGACGGCTTCCCGCGCTCGAGCATCGACGACACCGACGAGGACCTGGAGCTGCACCTGAAGGTCTGCCAGGTGATCGGGCGGAGCGAGGCGCTGCTCGACAAGGACGCGGTCGTGCTGATGTCGATCCGGAAGGGCAAGGCGCTCGGGTACCTGGGGATCCTGCTCTGGTACTGGGGCCGCAAGCGCGGGCTGGAGGTCGTCGATGTCCGCTGAGCGCCGGCGCCGCGTGCTGATCACCGGGGCGACGGGCTTCCTCGGCGGCTACGCGGTGCGCGAGTTCCTGGCCGCGGGCGACGACGTGCTCGCCACCGGTCGCGCCCCCGAGGCGCTGGCGCGGCTGGAGGAGGAGGGCGCCACGGTCCTCCGCGCCGACCTCGCCGAGCTGGGCGCGACGGACGTCGAGGCCGACGTGCTCGTGCACGCCGCCGCTCTGTCGAGCCCGTGGGGCACGTGGAGCGAGTTCGAGCGCGCGAACGTCGCGGGGACGGAGGCGATGATCGCGCTGGCCGAGCGCTGCGGGATCCGCCGCTTCGTCTTCGTCTCCTCGCCGAGCATCTACTCCGCCCGGCGCCACCAGTACCTGGTGCGGGAGGAGGAGGTCGACGCCGGCAGCCGGATGAGCCTCTACATCCGCAGCAAGATCGAGGCGGAGCGGCTGCTGCAGGAGGCGCACCGCGCCGGCCGGATCCCCGAGCTCGTGATCCTGCGCCCCCGCGGCCTGATCGGCGTCGGCGACCCCAGCCTCCTCCCCCGCTTCGTCGCCGCGAGCCGCCGCCGCGGCATCCCCCTCTTCGACGGCGGTCGGAACCCCGTCGACATCACCTGCGTCGAGAACGCCGCGCACGCGCTGGTGCTCGCCGCCGACGCTCCCGTGGCCGACGGCGGCGTCTACAACATCACCAACGGCGAGCCCGCTCCGCTCGGCGACCTCCTCGAGCGCTTCTTCGCCGCGATGGGCGAGGAGCCGCGCTTCATCCGGGTGGACCTGCGCGTGCTGACCGCGCTCGCCGAGATCCTGGAGCGGGTGTACCGGCTGCTGCCCGGCCGCGAGCCGCCGTTCACCCGCTACACCGTGGCGACCCTCGCCTACGCGCAGACCCTCGACATCTCGCGGGCGCGGACCGAGCTCGGCTACGAGCCGACCGTGCCGCTGGCCGAGGGCATCCGCCGGGTCGGCGAGCACTTGAGGAGGTCGCGTGGCTGAGTCGTCGCTGCAGGTGATGGCGTGCGGGAGCACCGTCTTCCCGCTGTCCCGGGTGTTCCGCGGGAAGGGGCTCCCCCGCCGCGTCTTCCCCTCGAACGTCTTCCTGTACACGCACGCGAGCGGCCGGCGGGTGCTCGTGGACACGGGCTACCCGCCGACGTTCCGCGGAACAGGCCTCGTCGGACGCCTGTACGAGCGCATCCTGCCCGCAACGGTGCCGGACGACGAGACCGTCGACCAGCGGCTGCTCGCCCTCGGCCTGACCCCGGCCGACGTGGAGTTCGTGGTGCTCACGCACCTGCACCCGGACCACGTGGGCGGCGTGCGCTGGTTCCCGGACGCGACGTTCGTGCTGTCGTCTGGCCAGGTCGCCTCCGTGCGGCGGAACCGCGTGCGCGAGGGGATCTTCCGCGCGCTGCTGCCGCCGTGGTTCGAGGCCGGGATCGTGGCGGACGAGCAGCCCGCGACGACGATCAAGGGGCTGACCGGATTCGACCTGTTCGGCGACGGGTCGCTGCTCGTGGTGCCGCTGCCGGGGCACGCACGCGGTCACCTGGGGGTGCTCGTCGAGGGGCGCGTGCTCGTGGCCGGAGACGCGGCGTGGGGGCGGGAGTTCCTCGGCTGGTCCGGGCGCCTGCGCCGGCTGCCGCGGTTCATCAGCGACGACGCGCGGGCGCACGAGCGGACGTCCGAGCTGCTCGAGCGGGTGGAGGCGGCGGGGGTGCGGTTGCGCTTCTCGCACGACGCGTATCCGGAGGGGGACGTGCGGCTGGGTGGGGCGGCACCCGTCGGCAGGAAGTCGCCGACCTGACGGCGGGACGGCTCGCGTCGTACCCTCTCGTCCATGACGGGCTACGCCCGACCGGCTGTCGCGGACCGCGTCTTCATCGGCGAGGACGGCCGACCCATCCCCTACGGCACTCGCTGGCAGGGTGAGTCGCCTCCGGACGAGAGCTACTCCGTCACGAGAGATCTCGAGCGTTTCCAGCCGCTGCACACCGTCGCGGACGCCCTGCTCGAGCACCTCGAGCGCACCTACGACGTCACGGTCGAGGACGACCCGGCCCTGGCCTCACGAGACGAAGCGGAGATCTCCTGGGCCGCCCGCGCCGTCCGCGTGACGCCGCGGTCGGTCGACGCCGCACCTCTGACGATCGTCTGGACCGTCTTCCCCGGCGTCCTCCTCCACGCCGGAGCACTGCACCGCTTCAACTACCCCGTCTGCGGCTGCGACGCCTGCGACGACGAGTGGACCGCCCTCGCGGACGACCTCGAGCGCACCGTCTTCGACGTCGTCGCGGGCCGCTACGAGGAGAGCATCGCCGCCGGGAAGGACGGCATCATCGTCGGCTACCGCATCGGGAGCGGCAGTGAGCTCGGCTGGTCGAGCGGCTACAGCAACGACGTCGGGGTGCATCACAGGATCGGCCACGACGGGCAGCAGCTGACCGCGCCCTTCAGTCGAGTGTGGGAGGCCTGGCCGAAACGCTGACGCCGCGGCCGGCAGACTCTCGCGAGGTCATCGACCCTGTCCGAGGAGTGGCGCGCCTGCCGCCTCGGGCCGCGAGATCTCGAGTTCCGACACTCGACCAGCCGCCGGTTGTCAGCGGGGCAGGTGCTCGTAGGGGACGCGGCGGCTCAGCCAGGCGAGCAGCCCGGCGGCGAGCGCCGCGATCGCGGCGGGGATGAGCAGCAGCCAGAGGGCCGAGGTCACGGCGACGAGGACGAGCGCCGCCGCGGCGACGCCGGCGCCGATCGCGAAGTTCCAGCGCACATCCGTCGCCACTCCGCCCTCGGGACGCGCCCACAGCACGACGAGGGCCGTCGCGATCGGCCCGAGCAGCAGCCCCAGCACGAACCAGCGCCAGCGCGAGCGGCCCTTCTGCTCGGCGAGACCGGCGGTGACGATCGCGAGTCCGAACCAGATCCAACCGGAGTCCTGGGTGAGTGTCATGCGTGGAGCCTAGGGCGCGGGCAGGATCGCCCCGGCGACGTCGCCGCTCGGGAGCGTGGGCCTGTCGCCCGCGTCTCCCGCCCAGCGGTCCCCGGCTCGGCCGCTGACCTGCACCGCTACCCGGGCACCACCACGAAGGCGACTCCGACGACGACGCACAGCACGAGAGCCACCGAGCCGAACCCGATCAGGAGGGCGAACGTCAGCGGACGGGTCTCGCGGAAGCTCATCGTCCCGGGGATCAGCTCGTTGATCTCGGAGGGGCCGAGCGTCTTCTCCGCGACGGGCGGCGCCTCGATCTTCCGCCGACGAGCGGCTCCGGTCAGGCGCGCCCACACGCTCCAGCTACCGGTGTGCACGCCACGCGCCGCCGGCAGGAGCGGCGTCGTCACGGCGGCGACGACGGCCCGCAGGTCCTCGATCTCCCAGTCCGACCCGCGGAGCCGCAGCGACCGGCTCCCGTCCGACAGGAACAGGATGAGCGACGGGGGCAGATCGATCCCCTCGCTGTTGGGGCCGGCGGGCACCCATGCGAGCAGCGCCTTCACCGACGGGTCGGCCCGCTCGAAGGTCACGACCCTGCCTCGAGCGTCCGTGCACTCGATCGCCCGGTCCGAGATCCGGAGCGACGCGGTGGCGAGGAACCGCCGATTGCGGAGCGCCAGCACTCCGACGATCACCAGAGCCACCACGGTGGCGAAGCCGAACAGCCCGAGGTAGACGGCCAGCGCCGCACCGCGGTCGTCGGCGACCACGACTCCCCAGACGCTCCCCGCCAGCAGGACCAGCGCGGGGAGGACGGCGACGGGCCTCAGCCGTCGCGACTCGTTCTTCTGCCGGGCCCTCGAGGGCCGGAACTCGCGAACCGGCTCCGAGCGGTCCGTCCGTCGCCGCTCCATCAGGCGGACGCGACGGACGGAGAGCCGGTGCGGACGCGGTTCCGAAGAGGGTCGTCGAGACTGCGGCGCATGGCGTCAGGGTAGCGGTGGCGCTCACCAGCGCCGCCCTCGCCTCAGGGGCCTTGGATTCTTCTCGCGGCTGTAGCGCAGCGACCGCCGAAAGCGAGGACCACCGCTCCTTCTGTGCTCCCGGCGACGCCGATAGCCTTCGCCCGTGACCTCCTCGACTCGCGCACTGGACCTCGCTCGTGCACGCCTCCGGATCGGAGTGCTCGCGTTGGTCCACCTCGTGGTCGCCGTCAACCTGGTCCCGTTCGGACTGTTGAGCTACGCCTCCGAGAACTATCCGGCCGTCGATGAGTGGTCCGACCTGTCGACGCTCGGGCGGGCCGTCCAATGGGCGGCCTTCGCTCCGTGGGTGCTCGTCGTCATCACTCCCGTCGTCTCGTTCATCGTCGTCCGTCGCCTCTCCGCCCCCCTGAGGAGTTTCTGGATCACGCCCGCCGCCGGCATCGCCGCCACCGTTGCGATCCACTTCGTGGCCTACCTCTTCTTCGACGCCCCTCGCCCAGTCACCGGAGGGTGAGCGGACGCGGCGCGCCTGTCAGTCCGCGCGGGACGTCACCGCACGACAGGTCGGCCCCTCCCGGGGTGCCGCCGCCGGGCACGATCATCCGAGCGAGGGCTCGTCCGGATCGACAGACTGGGCTGGTGTCCTCACCGATGACGATCCGCGCCGTGCCGACCTCGGCCCGGCGTGAGGAGATGCACCTCAGGCTCCATCTCGCAGAGAGCAGGCGAGTGCTGCCTCTCGCGGCCGTCCCCGGCGATCGGCCTCCTCAGGACCTTCCGTACCGGGCAGCGCGCTCGACGCACGCGGGACGCCGGGCGCGGCGGCAGCCCGCCGGGGACCGAGCGCCCTGACGCGACTCCCGCGCCGCCGACGACACGACGCCCCCACTCGACGCCCCACGTACCCACTCAGACAGGACCTGCCATGACCTCCTCCCTCTCCCACCCGGCGAGCCGCTGGGCTCTCGACCACATGCCCCTCACCGCGCAGGCCGTCCGGGAGCTCGCTCCGGTGCTCTCCGGGAAGAAGCTGGCGATCTGCCTCCACGTCGAGCCCAAGACCGCCGCCCTCGTCTCGCTCCTCGTCGAGGCCGGGATGGACATCGCTCTGACGGGCTCGCCCGGAACCACGAAGGACGACGTCGCCGACGACCTCCGCGCCCTCGGCGTGCACGTGCACACGAAGCAGAGCGACGGCGAGGCGGAGCACCTCCGCAACATCGAGAAGGTGCTCGAGCACGATCCCGATCTCACCCTCGACAACGGCGCCGACCTGACTCTCCGGCTCATCAACTCGGGCGTCCCGGACCACTACCTCGGCGGCACCGAGGAGACCACCACCGGCGGCATCCGCCTGCGGGAGAACAGCGCGACCCTCCCGCGACCGGTCGTCGTCATCAACGACTCGCCCCTCAAGCTGATCGTCGAGAACGAGTACGGGGTCGGCCAGAGCGTCGTCCAGGGCTTCATGAACGCCACGAACCTCATGATCCCGGGCACCCGCGCCGCGGTCATTGGCTACGGCCCGTGCGGACGCGGAGTAGCCGACACCCTCGCGCAGCTCGGAGCGCGGGTCTCCGTCGCCGACGTCGACCCGATCCGCTCGCTGCAGGCGATCCTCCGCGGCCACCGTGTCGGACCCGTCGCCGACGTCCTCTCGGACGCGCAGTTCGTCTTCACCGCCACCGGCGCACCCGGCGTCATCGGCGCCGCGGAGATCGACGCGTTCGCCGACGGCGCCGTGATCGCGGGCGTCGGCCACTTCCCGTGGGAGATCGACGAGGACGCCCTCGCGGCCGCCACGGAGTCGACCACCGAGTTCGCCGACGGACAGCGCCGGCAGGGCATCCGCCTGAAGAACGGCAAGCGGATCGTCCGCCTCGAGAACGGCCGGATGATCAACCTCACCGCGGCCGGCGGGAATCCGATCCAGGCGATGGACCTCGGCCTGACCCTGCAGGCCCGGAGCCTCGCCGCTGTCGTCACCGCGGACCTCGACGCCGCCGTGCAGCCCGTCCCGGCCGACGTCGAGCACCGCATCGCGACCGACCTCGTCGCCCTCCTCAGCCGCTGAGGGACGCCGGGCAGGAGGGTCTCGCCGGGCGCAGCGGGTCGGGATCGCGACCCGGCTGCGCCGACGTCGGCGCGGTTGCCGGCAGCAGGAGCAGGCGTCCGTGGCCGCTCCCGCGAGGCCGAATCAGCGGGCCCGCCCGGCTCACGGGCCCGTCACTCGCGGCCGAGCCAGTCCGTGATCGCGCTGACGACGCGGTCGAGGTGGGACTCGAGCAGGAAGTGCCCGCCGTCGACGAGCTCGATGCGCGCGTGAGGCGCGTCGCGGAGGAACGCCTGGGCGCCGGCGGGGGCGAAGATCTCGTCGTTCCGGCCCCAGACGGCGAGGACGGGGACTCCGGACTCGCGGATCCACGCCTGCACCGCGGGGTAGAGCTCGCGGTTGGTGGCGTAGTCGCGGAAGAGCGCCAGCTGCACGTCGTCCTGGCCGGGGCGGGCGAGGAGCGCGAGGTCGTGCTCCCAGGCGTCCGGATCGACGGTGCTGGAGTCGGGGACACCGTGGGTGTACTGCCACTCGACGGCCTCCCGGCCGAGAGCCGGCCGGAGGGCGTCGCGCGTCTCGTCGGTCAGCTCGGCGGCGTCGGCCCAGATCGGGTCCCAGAAGCCGGGCACGAAGCCCTCCTCGTAGGCGTTGCCGTTCTGCGAGATCACGGCGACGACCGCGGACGGATCGGCGAGGGCGAGGCGCCAGCCGACGGGGGCGCCGTAGTCCTGGGCGTAGATCGTGTACCGGGTCACCCCGATGGTCTCGAGGAAGCGGCCGGTCACCGCGGTCAGGGCGGCGAACGTGTAGTCGAAGTCCTCGACGGAGGGCGCGGACGAGCGTCCGAAGCCGATGTGGTCGGGGGCGATGACGCGGTAGTGCCCCGCGAGGGCGGGGAGGAGGTGGCGGAACATGTGCGAGCTGCTCGGGTACCCGTGCAGCAGCAGGAGGACGGGCGCGTCGACGGGCCCGGCCTCCCGCCAGAAGACGTCGAGTCCGTCGACGGACACGGTGCGGTGATGGACGACGACCATGGCTAACCCCTTCAAGTAGATTTACTGGTTAGTCGGACGCTAGCATGGATCGAACGGGCCGCACGGCGCGGGAGGACGGGGAACGATGGATCGGGACGAGGAGCTGCTCCTGGCGGTGCTGAACAGCGCGCCCGTGGTGGACGGACGGCCGACGGACGACCTCGGCGACGCGTCCGGTCGCGAGCTCGCCCGGCGGTGGGGCGGAGTCGGCACCGAGGACGAGCTCGAGCGGCTGCGCCGCGCCCGCGACGCACTCCAGGCCGTCGTGCGCTCGGACGCGCCCGCGGCCGTCACGGAGCTCGCGGACCTGGTCGCGCGCGCCGTGCGCACCCCGCGCGTCACCGATGAGGGCGTCGTGTGGGAGCTGAGCGCTCCCGAGCCGGATCGACTCGCGGTGGAATCGGTCCTCGCCTGGTCCACTGTGAACGCCCGGTTCCCTGGGCGGCTCCGCGCTTGCGCGAACGACGAGTGCAACCTCTTCCTCCTCGACCGCAGCCGCCCCGGCACCGCCAAGTGGTGCTCGATGGCGACGTGCGGCAACCGGATGAAGGCCCGCGCGCACGCGAGCCGGTCGCGGGACTGAGGGCGGCCGGGAGGCGCAGCGGCGAAGGCTACGCGCCGCGCAGCCGGGCCGTCGATGCGGACGCCTGCGCTCGAGCCCGTTGCAGGGCGTCCTCGCGTCCGGCCGCGTTGAGGCGGGCGGGACCGTAGGTGACCACCGGGGGCAGGACGTCGTACCCGACGAACTCGAGCATCCCGCGATGGATGTGGAAGAGGAACGACTGCAGGTCGCCGTAGCCGTCGGCGGCGCCGGGCGCGAAGGCCGCTTCGCCGCCGCCCGTCGTCAGCAGGAGCATCGCGCTCCTGCCACGCAGGCCGCCCTCGGCGAAGACGCCGTGCTCGCCTCCGAACGTCGCGCCCATCACGAAGACGCGGTCGATCCAGCCCTTCATGATCGCCGGCATCGAGAACCACCACAGTGGGAACGAGAGCACCAGGAGATCCGCCTGCATCAGCTCGTCGAGGTCGCTCGTGACGGGCTCCCCGAGCGTCTTCTCGAGGACCGCGGTCATCTGCTGCGCCTGCGGCTTGAAGTAGCCGGAGCCGGGCGCGAACTGGTCGCGGTGCAGCACCGGATCCCGGCCCTCGGCGTACAGGTCGAGCCGGCGGACCTCCATGCCGTCGGCCCTCAGCTGCTCGAGGACCGCGTCCGCCTGCGCCGAGGAGAAGGACCGCTCCTCAGGATGGGCGTGGACGAGCAGAGCGCGGCGAGCGGGAGCGGCCTCGGAAGCATCGGTCATGCCGCCGATCATATCGACGATTCGCGATATGTCGCTAGATCGAGGCTCCGAGGCGCTTCAGGAGCCCGTCGACGTCGGCGTCGCTCCTCCGGTAGTGGGTGTACTTCCCGACGCGCGTCGAGCGGACGAGGCCCGCGCGCTCCAGGGATCCCATGTACGACGAGATGGTCGACTGCGCGAGACCGCTCTTCGCGGCGAGATGCGTGACGCAGACCCCGAACTCGGCGCGGTCGGCGATCGGCTCGAACTCGCTGAACGACGCCTCAGGAGAGCGGAGCCACTCCATGATCTGCAGTCGCGTGGGATTGCCCAGTGCCTTCAGCACCTCGACCAGTCCCGTGTCCACCGCGCCATTCTCCCCTGCTCGCCGCCCGGGCGCCTCCGCGCCGGAATCACCCTCCGCCCGGACGCACCCCGCTCACGGCAGCAGGATCACCTTGCCGTCGAGCGTCCGGGACTCGGCGAGCTCCATCGCCTCGACGATCCCGGTGAGCGGGAAGCGGGCGGCGATGTTGGCCGTCAGCGAGCCGTCGGCGAGGAGTCCGAGCACGCGGCCGAGGTCCTCCTCGAGCCGCGCACGGAAGCGCGCGGGCCGCAGCGAGTGGCCCGACCAGAGGTCGTAGAAGACCGCGCGCCGGCCGTTGGGGGCCAGCTGGTAGGCCTGGATCCGCGCGAGCTGGCGGAGGAACGGGGGCCAGATGCTCCCGGTGCTCGCGCTGACGATCGCGTAGGCGACGAGGGTGCCGCCGGGCGCGAGCAGCGACCACGCCAGCCGGGTCGTCGCTCCGCCGACGTTGTCGAAGACGGCCTGCACTCCGCCGGGAGCGAGCTCGCGCACGCGGGCGGCGAGGTCGGGATCGGCGTAGTCGACGGGCTCCACTCCGGCCGCTCGGAGGGCCTCGTGGTGGCGGGGCGAGGCGGCGCCGATCACGCGGATCCCCTCGAGGCGGGCGAGGCGGTGCACGAGGCCGCCGACTCCGCCGTTCGCGCCGAACAGGAGGATCGTGTCGCCGCGGGAGACCCGGGCCGAGCGGTGCAGCATCTGCCACGCCGTCACTCCGTTGACCACGACGGCCTCGGCGTCCTCGGACGCGGCTCCGTCGGGGACGAGAACGCAGTCGCGGGCGGCGACGCGGGCGTGACCCGTCCAACCGCCGGTCTTGGTGAGGGCGGCGACCCGGCGGCCCTCGAGCGACGCGTCGCCGCCGGGGCCGACCGCGAGGACCCGGCCGACGAGGTCGTAGCCGGGCGTGAAGGGGAACGGCGGCTGGGCGAAGTAGCGGCCGCGGCGCATCGACTGCTCGGCGAACGAGATGCCGGTGGCCTCGACGGCGACGAGCAGCTCGCCGGCCGCGGGAGGCTCGACCGGTGCCTGCTCGAGGAGCAGCCCGGACGGCTCGACGATCCCGGGGAGGACGACGCGGGTGGTGGTGCGGGGAAGCGTGGTGGACATGAGGGGCTCCTGAGGTCGTAGGTGAGTGACTGAACAGTCACAAAAGCGGATATGAAAAGGGATGGTGGCGAAGAGGAGGAGAGGAAGAAGAGGAGGAGAGGAGGAGAGGAAGAAGAGGAGGAGAGGCGAGCGCCGCGGGCTCAGTCGCGGTGCCGGATGCCGTCGGAGACGATGCGGGCCCACTCGGAGTCGACGCCGCCGAGGTCGGTCTGCACGATCAGGTGGCAGAGCTGCCCGTAGGCGACGAAGCGCTGCACGGCCGGGCCGTCGGCTCCGGAGACGACGGTGACCGTCCGGACGACCGCGGAGATCCCGCGGCGCACCGCCTCGCGGATCTCGGGGACGTCGCACGCGCTCTGCGCCTGCGACTGCAGCATGATCAGGTCGCGGTCGGCGATCAGGTCGATGTAGGCGACGGTCATCGCCTCGAGCCGGTCGGCCGGGTCCGAGGAGGGCGAGGCCTCCCCCGCCGCCGCGAGCGTGGTCGCCACCTGCTCGTAGCAGCGGTCGACCGCGGCGACGAAGACGCCGAGCTTGCCCGGGAACAGGCGGAAGACGTAGGCGGGCGAGACGCCGGCCTCGGCGGCGACCTCGGTGATCGGAGTCGCGGCGTAGCCGGTGCGCGCGAACACGTGGAGCGCCGCCGCGGTGATCCGCTCGCGCTGCGCCTCGGCGGTGGAGCGGGAGGAGGGGGAAGGCATGTGACTGATCGAACACTTACTTCGCTCGCCTGTCAAGAGCGCTGCCGGACGAGTCGACACGCGGGCCGGATCAGGAGCCCCGACGACTCCGTCAGCAGTACCGACGCAGGCCTGCCGGCCAGGAGGGGCGCGCGCCGCTCCGGAGCTCGAGCGCGCCTCCTCCGCCCTGCCGAAAATGGTTCGGCTACCGTCCGTGGCGGGCCGAGTTCCTCGGTCCGCCACCCGAGGAGGGATTGCTCATGCACGATTCGACCGAGGCTGCCGTCGTTAAGAGGGTCCTGGAGGACGAGATCCTCGAGAACTACGCCTCCGTGGTGGACGTGGTCCGGACCTGGATCGAGAGCCCGAACAGCGTCTGCATCGTCTACCGGCGCCGTCTCGACGGCGACCATCTGATCGGTCAGCGCTTCCGCTTCCCACCGCACGCCGCGAACGACGATCCCGTCTCGACGGGAGTCGATGCGGCGCTGAACACGGCCGAGCCCCTCGGCGCGCCCTTGGAACGCGCGCGGCTCGCGGACGGGGTCTTCTGGTTCGCGATACCGCCGACCGACGCACTGCCCGCCATCCCCGACGGGCCGTCAGCACCGAGCCGGGACTGAGCGACGGCGGCGAGCTCGACCGGGCACCCCCTACCCCGCACCCCCACCTCGCCCCTAGGTTGGGGGGACCCGCATCGCCGACCGCGCACCACTGAGTTCCGATGGAGGAACGCCATGGCCACGACACCCGTGCTCCGCAGGATCGCGATCGCGCTGGTCGCGGTCGTCGCAGTGGGAGTGGCGGGTGCCGCACCGGCGTCCGCTCTCGACAGGCCCGTCTCCGGATACCTGAAGGACAGCGGGCTCACGCCCGAGAAGATCCGCGACTTCCTCGGCGGACCCCTCATCTCGCCCTCGACGCAGGTGGGCTACGGCGGAGCGGTCTCGAGCGTCGACGCGAACGCGAGCCGCGTGGGCATGGAGGTGCTGAAGCGCGGCGGCAACGCAGCTGACGCCGCGGTCGCCACGGCCGCGGCCCTCGGCGTGAGCGAGCCGTACAGCGCCGGCATCGGCGGAGGCGGGTACTTCGTCTACTTCGACAAGGCCTCCGGCGAGGTCAGCACCATCGACGGACGCGAGACAGCGCCGGCCGGCATCACCTCGGACGCGTTCCTCGACCCCGCGACCGGAGCCCCGTACCCGTTCACCCCGGACCTCGTCTCCTCCGGCGTCGCGGTCGGCGTGCCCGGCACGGTGGCGACCTGGGACACCGCGGTCGACCGCTTCGGCACCCTGCCGCTCCCCGTCGTGCTGGCGCCCTCGATCGCGCTCGCGGCGAAGGGCTTCCGGGTGGACGAGACCTTCCGCAACCAGACGCTCGACAACCTCGAGCGGTTCCAGGCGTTCCCCGACACGGCCGAGCTCTTCCTCCCCGGTGGGGACGCGCCGAAGGTGGGCAGCACCTTCCGCAACCTCGACCTCGCGAAGACGCTGACCTCCATCGCCGTCCACGGGCCGGACGCGTTCTACGAGGGCGCGCTGGCCGCCGAGATCGCCGACACGGTCCAGAACCCGCGGATCGCCGAGGGGTCGGACCTCCCGGCCCCGGCCGGCACGATGACCGCCGCCGACCTCGCGGCGTACTCGGTCGCCGAGCAGGCGCCGACCCGCGTCTCCTACCGCGGACTCGACGTCTACGGGATGGCACCCTCCTCCTCCGGCGGGATCGCGGTCGGCGAGGCCCTCAACATCCTCGAGAACCACGACCTCGCGGCCGAGGACACCGGCAGCGCCCTGCACCTCTACCTCGAGGCGTCCGCCCGCGCCTTCGCCGACCGGGGCGCCTACGTCGGCGACCCCGCCTTCGTCGACGTGCCCACCGAGACGCTCCTCAGCCAGGAGTTCGCGGACTCGCGGGACTGCACGATCGACCCGGCGACCGCCTCCGTCCGCCCGGTCGCGCCCGGCGCTCTCGACGGCTCCGGATGCGCGACCGCCCCCGCCGCGGAGGAGTCGGACACCGAGAACATCTCCACCACCCACCTCTCGGTCGTCGACAAGTGGGGCAACGCCGCCTCCTACACGCTCACGATCGAGCAGACCGGCGGCTCGGCGATGACCGTCCCCGGCCGCGGCTTCCTCCTCAACAACGAGATGACCGACTTCTCCCCCACCTTCGTCGACGGGGACCCGAACCGGATCGAGCCGGGCAAGCGCCCGCGCTCGTCGATGTCGCCGACGATCGTGCTCGACGGCGGGGACGTGCGGTTCGTCGTCGGCTCGCCGGGCGGATCGACGATCATCACGACGGTCCTGCAGACGCTGGTCAACCGCATCGACCTCGGCATGACGCTCCCCGAGGCGGTGGCAGCGCCCCGCGCCTCCCAGCGCAACGGCGCGACGACCTCCGCCGAGCCCGAGTTCATCGAGGCGTACGCCGACGACCTCGCTCCCTTCGGCCAGCAGCTGGTCCCCTCGGGCGACACCTTCACCTCGGCCGCGCAGATCGGGGCGGTGGCCGCCATCGAGGTCGACCCCTCCGGCCGGATGACCGCGGTCGCCGAACCGGTGCGGCGCGGCGGCGGCGTCGGGCTGGTGGTCCGGCCCGAGAAGTGACGCCCCGGAGCCTCCGCGGCCCGCTGAGAGGAACCGTCGGCCGGCCGCCCCTCTCGCCCGGGAGCGGTCCTCCGCGGGAAGGAGGCGTCTGCGACACTGGGGAGATGTCGTCGTCGCGCCCGCTGCGCACCCTCCGGGGTGTCGTCGCGGCGACGGTGGCGACGCTCGTCGCGCTGTTCTCGCACGTGGCCGGTGGCGGCCAGATCCCGGGTCCGCTCGGTGTCGCGATGCCGCTCGTCCTGTCGGTCCTGGTGTGCGTGGCGCTCGCCGGGCGCAGGCTCTCCCTGGTCCGCCTGGCGGCCTCGGTGGGAGTCAGCCAGTTCCTGTTCCACACGCTCTTCACGATCGGGACCTTCGCGGGGCCGGTCGATCCGCCGACCCTGCACGCGCACCACGGTGCCGTGATCGACGTCAGCGCGGCGATGACGCACAGCGGGATGACCGGCTCCTCGATGTGGGCGGCGCACCTCGTCGCCGCCGTCGCGACGACCGCGGCGCTCCACCGCGGCGAGTCCCTCCTCGTCAGTGTCGCCGCGACGACGAGCCACCTCGTCACCCGCCTGGTGCGGGTCCTGCCGACTCCGGTGGCCGCTCCTCGACCCGCGCAACGCTCCTCCTTCGAGCTGCGCGACGTGCTCCCCCTCGCCTCGGGCGTCTTCCCCCAGGCGGCGCTGCGGCGCGGCCCCCCTCTGCAGCCCGCCTCCTGATCATCGACGCGAGCCGCGGCGAGGACCTCCCCGGAGGTCCCCGCAGCGTCTGACCGACCCGTCTCCTCCCCGGACCCTCGCGAACGGCGCGCCCCTCACCGGGACGGCGGAGGCCGACGAGCCCGACTTCGAGGCGACGACGACCATCGGCTTCCCGGTGATCCCGGAGTTCTCGCACATGAGGCGCGCCCGCTCGGAGAACACCGCCGAGCGCTTCCACCGCCGGGCCTACAACTACGACGACACCCCGACGGGCGAGGACATCTCGAACTCCGGGCTGATCTTCGCGGCGTTCCAGGCCGACGTCACCGCGCAGTTCGTGCCGATCCAGAAGCGCCTGGACGAGCTGGACCTGCTCAACGAGTGGACGACGCCGATCGGCTCCGCCGTCTTCGCGATCCCGCCGGGCTGCGTCGAGGGCGGCTACATCGGCGACACCCTCCTCTGACCCTCACCGGCACCCGCCACAGCACCGAAGGACCAGAAGTATGACCACCACCGCCACGAGACCCCGCGACTCCGCCGACCCCCCGCCCCCGCCGCACAGAAGCAGCGCAGGCTGGCTCGGACAGCTGCTGCTCCGCCTGCACTTCTCCGCCGCCCTGTTCGTCGGGCCGTTCATCCTCGTCGCCGCGACCAGCGGAGCGCTCTACGCACTCACCCCGCAGCTCGAGCAGGTCGTCTACGCGCAGGAGCTGCACGCCCCGGAAGCGGACGCCTACCTGCCCCTGGCCGACCAGATCGACGCCGCCGACGCGTACACCGGAGGCGGGCAGAGCATCGTCGCCGTCCGCCCCGCCCCGAACCCCGGCGACACCACCCGGGTGATGTACGCGGACCCGTCGCTCGGCGCCAGCGAGACCCGCGCGGTCTTCATCGACCCGGCCACCGCCGCCGTCCGCGGCGACCTCACCGCCTACGGCACCAGCGGCGCCCTGCCGTTGCGGACCTGGGTCAGCGACCTGCACCGGACGCTGCACCTCGGGGACGTGGGCCGCTCCTACAGCGAGCTCGCCGCCTCCTGGCTGGGGGTCGTCGCCCTCGCCGGCCTGGGCCTCTGGATCATCCGCCTCCGCCGAGCCCGCGTGAAGAGGGACCTGCTGCGCCCCGCGCCGAGGACCACCGGCTACAAGCGCCTGTTCTCCTGGCACGCCTCCACCGGCGTCTGGCTGCTCGTCGGCGCCCTGTTCCTCTCAACCACAGGCATCACCTGGTCGCTGTACGGAGGCGGGAACTTCGAGACCCTCCGCTCCGCAGTCGGCTGGACCACACCCTCGCTGGGGACGACGCTCGGCGACCGGACCGGCGAGGTGGCCGACGAGCACGCCGGGCACGCCGGACACGGCGCGGCTACCGGCGACGCCGTCGAGTCGACGGCGGGCTACTCGCCGGCCGCCTACGACTCGGTGCTCTCGGTCGCCCGCGAGGTCAACGTGAACACGGGACTGGTCGAGATCCGGCCGCCCGCGGCGGAGGGCTCGGCCTGGGTCGTGCAGGAGATCCAGCGCAGCTTCCCGACCGAGGTCGACGGCGTCGCGATCGACGGGAGCACGATGCAGGTCGTCGACCGGGTCGACTTCGCCGACACCGGCCTCGTCGCCAAGCTCTCCCGCTGGGGCATCGACACGCACATGGGCTCGATGTTCGGGCTGCCCAACCAGCTGCTGCTGTTCGTCACCGCGGCCGGCATCGCCACGATGGTCGTGCTCGGGTACCTGATGTGGTGGAAGCGCCGCCCCGCCCGCGGCCGCCGGCGGCTCGGCGGCACCCCGCCGGCCCGGGGAGCGCTCCGGCGCGCGCCGTGGTGGGGAGTCGCGTCCGTCCTGGTCGTCGCCGCCGCGGTCGGGCTGTTCCTCCCGCTCCTGGGGGCGAGCCTCGCGGCCTTCGTGGTCGTCGACACGCTGCTGGGGCTCCGACCCGCGCACCGCTGAGCGCGCGGGCGTCGGCCCGGTGAGGTCCACCGGGCCGGCGTCACAGCCCCTTCGGGAAGCCGAGGGAGCGCAGCGCGGGGTCGAGGCCCTCCCACTGGTGACGCCGCTCCGCGTCCCGGTCGGCGTCGCTCCCCCGAAGTCCGACCGCCTTCCTCACCGTTGTCTCCGTGGATTCGGGGCAGTTGTCGGCTCCGGAACGCGCCAGGGGTCCCGGGTACGGCTGACCGCCTTCAGCCGCCTGATGGCATGCCGTGATGAGCCGCCCGGGACCCCGCAACGGCAGGACCGCTCATGGAGAGACGCGACCAGATCGCCCCGTGATGACACGCCGGCGAGGTCGTTCACGGCGCACCGCACCCGCTGAACGGAAGGACCCTGCGTGCCCCGACTCCGGGCCGGAATCGACGCCGGCAAGGCCGACCACCACTGCCGGTGAGGGTGCATCGATGATGCTCATCGCGCGCCTCCGAGCCAGAGTCCTGTTGCTGCGGCGATGACGCTGAGGAGGAGCGTGCCGAGGGCGTTGATGGCGGAGGCGAGTTGGCGTCCTTCGGCGAGGAGACGGACGGTTTCGAGGCTGGCGGTGGAGAAGGTGGTGTAGCCGCCGAGGAAGCCGGTGCCGAGGACGAGTCGCCACGGCTCGGGGGCGATGCCTGCGAGGGCGAGGCCGGTGATCAGGCCGAGGAGGAGTGATCCGGTGACGTTGATGACGGTGGTGCCCCAGGGATAGGCGCCGCCGGTGCGGGCCTTGATGAGCCCGTCGAGGAGGAGCCGTGTTGCGGCTCCGATTCCACCGGCGAGGGAGAGCGCGAGGAACAGTGCGGGTGTCATGCCGGCACCTTCCTCTGCGTGCGTCGCCGGTGGAGTGCTGCGGCGAGGGCGACTCCGGTCCAGGACGCGAGGGCACCGAGCAGGACGGTGCCGAGCGCGTAGAGGGCGGCGGGTGCGGGGTGTCCTGTGGTGAGCAGGTGGGCGGTGTCGGTGGCGAGGGTGCTGTAGGTGGTGAAGCCTCCGAGCGCTCCGGTACCGAGCAGCAGCCGTGCGGTGCGGCGTCGGCCCTCGTCGCTGCCGGCTCTGGCGAGGCTCTCCAGGAGTACGCCGAGCAGGAGCGCGCCGACGATGTTGATGGCGAAGACGACGGTGTCGAAGGCGGGATCGGCGGGGAACGCGAGGGTCAGGCCCTCCCGCGCCCCGGTCCCGACCGTGCCGCCGGCGGCGACGAGGAGGAGGTATCGCGGACGCAGGTGCACGGGTCGTGGCGTCCCGTCGGGGGCGTCGTCGACGTCGAGGTCGCTGTTGCTCTCGCCATCTCTCGCACCGTCGCCGCCGGTCGGCACGCCCACCTTCACCCCCCCCGCCTCCCACTCGATCTGCACGC
>NZ_PSVQ01000040.1:0-30702 GCF_002932395.1 Rathayibacter sp. AY1D9 | reverse complement strand
CCTCCGGCCCGGCGGCGTCGTCCGCCGCGAGCAGCAGGCGGAGGTGCGGGGCCGACTCCGGGCGCTCGGCGAGCCGCCTCCGGGCCGCCCGCAGCGCTCGGGGCGTCGCCGTCGAGAGCACCACCGCTCGGACCACCGGGTCGCGGAACGCACGGCCGCCCGCCGTCAGGATCCCCGCCTGCACCAGGGCGCTGTCCCCGTCTCCGAGGGCCGACCCGATGCTCTCCGGGAACTCGGCGCCCGCCACCGCGGCGACCAGGAGCGCCTCCCGGCTCGGCTCCGACAGCGGAGCCAGCAGATCGAGCACCCGGGTCTCGGCCTGCTCGAGTCGCGGGTAGACCGGGAAGGGCGAGGGAGCGTCCTCGTCGGCCCAGGCCAGCCCGAGTACGTCGAGGAGCAGCGGATTCCCCTCCGCGACCCGCAGCAGGCGCGCCTCGACGGCGAGCGGCCGGCGGCCGCCGTGGGTGCGCAGGAAGCCGCGGGCCGCCTCCGCGTCGAGGGGCTCCGTGCGACGGTGCCGGAGGCCCTCCCAGCCGGCGAGGACGCGACGGTCGCCGGTGGCGAGGAGGCAGGCGGCACCGACCTCGTCCACCAGCCGGGTCACCAGGGCCTGGAGGGTCTCGCGGGCGGCGACGTCGAACCGCTCCCAGTCGTCGACGACGATCAGGAAGCCGGGGTCGCAGGGCGAGGCGGAGGAGTCGCGCACCCGCTGCAGACGGCCGATCAGCGTGGCGAACAGCGCGAGCGAGGACGCGCCGATCACGGCGTCGCCCCGGTCCGGCCGCACCTCCACGACCTCGCAGCCGGCGGCGCGAGCGGTGGCCGCGGCGGAGCGCAGCATGTGCGTCCGGCCCGAGCCGATCCCGCCCTCGACCACCAGGAGCCGCTCCCGCGCGGGCGACGCCGAGCTCAGCATCCGGACCACCACGTCCTCGGGTGCGCTCGGGCGCGCGGGCGGCGAGGAGAGTGCACTGATCGTCATCGCGACTCCTGAGGGACGGGTTCCGAGGACCCCATGCTGACCGCCGGGCGCGGGCGCGCTCTCCTCCCTCTGTCGGAACCCTCCGGAGCGCTCCCTCTGGCGAACCCTCCCGAGCGCCCGGCCCCCGATCGGCGCCGGGCAGGAGGCGCAGCAGGGCAGTGGGCCCCGCGGGCGCCCGACGATACTCTGTGTCCCACCGGACGACCGGTACGGCCCCACCCCCGCACGACCGCCGCTCGACCCGGCGGGTGATCCGATGGAGTCGCACGATGAGCTCTCGCAGCCCCCTCGCGGAGTTCCTCCGCGCTCGCCGGGCGGCGCTGCGGCCGGAGCAGGTCGGCGTGCCGACCGCGGGCACCCGGCGGCGGGTGCCGGGCCTGCGCCGCGAGGAGGTCGCCGACCGCGCCGGAATCAGCCGCGACTACTACCTCCGCGTCGAGCAGGGGCACGCGGTCGCCCCGTCCGACCAGGTGCTGAACGCCCTCGCCGAGGCGCTCGCCTTCGACGAGTTCGAGCGCGCCTACCTCTTCCGGCTGGCCCGGCTGCGCCCCGGCCCGTGCGATCCCGACTCCCCTCCGCCGGGCCAGGGCGTGGAGTCGCTGCTCGCCCACTGGCCGAGGACCCCGGCGTACGCGTTCGACCGCAACCTCGACGTCCTCGGCGCGAACGACCTGATGAGCCGTCTCGCCCCCGACAAGGGCGTGCCCGGCGCCAACATGCTGCTCTCCACGTCCCGCGGCTACGCGCGCGCCGAGGCGGACGGCGACCCGCCGGACCAGCTGCAGGCGTGGGGCCAGGTCTTCCGCGAGCTGATCGCCGCGCTGCGGTTCTACAGCGACCCCGACGATCCGCGGCTGCACGAGATCGTCGGCGAGTGCTCGGTCGAGAATCCGCTGTTCCGGTCGATCTGGGCCGAGTACCAGGTCCGCCCCTTCACCCACCGGTGGATCCGCGTCCACGTCGAGCCGTTCGGCTGGCTCGACCTCGAGATGCAGACCCTGGAGCTCGCCGGTGCTCCGGGCCGGTACGTCGTGACCTACCTCGCGGCAGCGGGGACTCCGGCGGCCGCGGCCGTCGACGTCCTCGCCTCGCTGCGGCCCGCTCCGGAGGCGGGCACCGCGCTGGCCGCCCCGGCCGGCGCCTGACGCGTGGCGGCGAGCCGGGCGAGCGCCTCGCGACCCGCCGCGTCACCCGCCTCGAACAGGAGCAGGAGGCGCGCGCCGTCCCGGACCAGCCGGTAGTCCATCGGAACAGAGCCGACCGCGGTGTCGAGGAACACGACCGACCCGCGTGCGTCGGCCTCCGCCCCGGCCGCCCACGAGTCCGCGAACCGGGGGCTCCTCGCCGAGAGCTCCCCGACGACCGTCAGGAACTCCCGGTCCCCCCGGTGCCGCTCGAGCGAGTCCCGGAGCATCGCCGCGACCTGGTCGGCGGCGGACCCCCAGCAGGGCAGGTCCTCGACCTCGGACGAGTCCAGGAAGGTGAAGCGGGCGATGCTCACTCCCGGGGCGAAGGCGGGCGAGAGCGCCCGCGCGAGCGGAGTCGCGGCCAGCACGCGCAGGTGCCGGTCCAGCAGCACCGCCGCCCTCCCCGCCCACGGCAGGAGCGCCGCCTCGTGATCCTCCGCCATGTCCCCGTCCCCTCCGCGCGTCCCTCCCTCAGCGCAGCGGAGTGATCCCCTGCGTCCCGGGCGGGAAGGTCGCCAGCACCTCCTCCGGGATGTTCAGGTGCTGCGCGACCAGCGACGGCGGCAGGTGGCTCAGCCACTGGGCGAGCGACACCTCCTCGTAGCGGGAGCTCTTGAAAGTCTCGATGTAGACCAGCGTGTCGTCGCCGGTGTTCTCCACGTAGTGGCCGAAGTTGCGGCGCACGACGCCCACGTCTCCGGCGTGGAAGTCGGTCGTGTTGGCGTGCGGGCCGGTGTTGAAGACGGTCATCCGAGCGGATCCGCGGAGGTAGTACTGCCACTCGTCGGCGTTGGGGTGCCAGTGCAGCTCGCGCATCGAGCCGGGCTCGACGGTCGTCAGCGCGGCCGAGACCGTGCGCGAGGCCGGGAAGTTCGTGCTGTCGGCGATCTGGATCCGGCCGCCGCTGTTCTGGTGCACGGGCTCCGAGCGGGAGAGCCGGAAGATCACCGCCTCGTCGCCGTCCTGCACCCCGGCCGCGGCCCGGTCAGCCTGGAGGTCGCCGGGCACGTCGCCCGGGAAGATCCAGAGGTCGTGCAGCGGGATGTCGCGGAAGACCTCCTGCGCGACGCCGAAGTTCTTCGCCAGCACGTCCGGCGGCGTGTGCGCGAACCAGTCGGTGAGCAGGAGCGTGTTGCTCTCGGACTGCTCGCCGTCGTCGAACGCGAGCACGAACTCCGCCCCGTCCGGGCCGAGGCCCTGCAGGGAGTGCGGCAGGCCGGGCGGGAAGTACCAGAGGTCCCCCTCCTGCACGTCGTCGACGCTGGGCCGGCCGGTGCGGCTGAGCGTGGTGATGCGGCAGTTCCCCTTGGTCATCAGCGCCCACTCGGCGCTCTGGTGCCAGTGCAGCTCGCGGATCCCGCCGGCCTCGAGGTACATGTTCACGCCGGCGATCTCGTTCGAGATCGCGAAGTCGGCCTGCGTGAGCTCGCGCGCCCAGCCTCCCCGCTGCACCCGCCGCGGCGAGATGTTGAAGGAGGACCAGAAGAACGGCTGCGTGCTGATGTCCGTCGCGGGCGCGGCGATCTGGTTCGGGAACAGTCCCTCCAGGACGCGGTTCTGCGGGCCGGTCATCGTGTTCGCCGAGGGATCGCCCTCGGTGTTCACGATCCCCTCCTGGGGGAGGTCCGGGTCTCCGAAACCGGGGGTCTCGTGGTGCGGAGCGGTGCTGTCGTCGGGTTCCACGGCGTTCTCCCTGCTGATCGTCCTGCGCGCCTGCGCTGCTCCGATCCCACCGCTCCGGCCCGGGCCGCACCACGGTCATCCGACTCGATCCGCGCCCCGACGACCGGCCCGGGTCAGCCGCCCAGGCCCTCGAGCACGTCCCGCGAGGGCACGAAGTAGACCCCGCCGGTCGTCGCGGTCGAGAAGTCGAGGAGGCGGTCGTGCCGGCCCGCGGGCACGCCGACGAACATCCGCGTCAGCATCGTCTCGATCACCGACAGGTCGGCGGCCAGGCCGAGGAAGTACGTGCCGAACTCGCCCCTGCCGGGCCGGCCGAAGGGCATGTTGTCGCGGAGGATGTCGTGCTCGGTCCCGCCGGCGTCGACCACGGTCGCGAGCCCCTTGTGCGAGAGCTGCGCCGGATCGTCCTCGCGCTCGACGTTGTCGGCCTTGCTCCGGCCGATGACCCGCTCCTGCTGCTCGGTGGTGAGCGCGTGCCAGGCCGTCAGGTCGTGCAGGTACTTCTGCACGACCAGGTAGCTGCCGCCCGCGAACGCCGCGTCCTCCGCGCCGATCAGCGCGACGCGGGGCAGCGCCTCGCCGGTCGGATTCTCGGTGCCGTCGACGAAGCCCAGCAGGTCGCGGTTGTCGAAGTAGCGGAAGCCGACCACCTCGTCGCGGACGACGACGTCCTCGCCGAGCGCGTCGAGCAGGAGGCGCTCGAACTCGAAGCAGGCGTCGTCCCGCTCCGCCCGGATGTGGAACAGGAGGTCGGTCTGCGTCGAGACGGCCGTGTGCGCCGCGCCGACCACCTCCCGGAACGGGTGCAGCTGCGCGGGGCGCCCCTCCCCGCCGAAGCGGTCCCACGCGTCGCTCCCGATCCCGACCAGGCAGGAGAGGCGCAGGCCCAGGTCGCGGAAGCCGACCGCGCGGAGGATCCCGCCCACGTCGGCGACGACGTCCCGCACGCGGTCCGCGGCGTCCTGCCCGCCGACGATGTCGAGCGAGAGGAAGACGGCGGACCGGCTGAGCGGAGCGACGACCGCCTGCGGCTCGATCGGGACGCGGTCCTCGACGGTCACCGGAGCACCGCCCGCTGGGGCGTCGTCGTCCTGCGCGTCGGCAGGGCCGTCGTCGTGGGCGTCGTCGTGGGCATCGCGACCTCCGATCCGCGCGCCGCGGGAGGGCGCGTCCGCCGCGATCCTGTCAGCGTCCGCGGTGCCGGTCACGAGTCATCCGACCCCACTCGGCGAGCGCGGCCGGCGGCCCCGGCACCGCCCGGGCGACCAGGTCTGGACGATCGTCGGAACATCTCCCCGCGCTCTTCAGGGAGCGCTCCCACGCCCCTATCGTGGAGCCGCTCCCCACCCTCATCCGGGGAGGCACCACCTTGGACACGACCCGGGCCGGGCTCGGGATCGACACGAGCACGGAGGTTCGAAGATGCCGTTTGTGACCACGGACGACGACGTCGAGATCTACTACAAGGACTGGGGCAGCACCGACGCGCAGCCCATCGTCTTCCACCACGGCTGGCCGCTGTCGTCCGACGACTGGGACGCGCAGATGCTGTTCTTCCACGCGCACGGCTACCGCGTCATCGCGACCGACCGCCGCGGGCACGGACGCTCGACCCAGGTCGGCACCGGACACGACATGGACCACTACGCCAGCGACGTGAACGCGGTCGTCGAGCACCTCGACCTGCGGAACGCGATCCACATCGGCCACTCCACTGGAGGCGGCCAGGTCGCGCGCTACGTCGCGAAGTACGGCGAGCCCCAGGGCCGCGTGGCCAAGGCCGTCCTCGTCTCGTCGGTCCCGCCGCTGATGGTGCAGACCGAGGCGAACCCCGAGGGCACGCCGATCTCGGTGTTCGACGGCTTCCGCGACGCTCTCGCGGCGAACCGCGCCGAGTTCTACCAGGCCGTGGCCTCCGGGCCCTTCTACGGCTTCAACCGCGAGGGGGTCGAGCTCTCGCAGCCCGTGGTCGACAACTGGTGGCGCCAGGGCATGACCGGATCCGCGCTCGCGCACTACGAGGGCATCAAGGCCTTCTCGGAGACGGACCAGACCGAGGACCTGAAGGCGATCACCGTCCCCGTCCTCGTCACCCAGGGCGACGACGACCAGGTCGTCCCCTACAAGGACGCCGCGCTCAAGCAGCACGAGCTGCTGCAGAACTCGACGCTCAAGATCTACGAGGGCTACCCGCACGGCATGCTGACCGTCCACGCGGACGTCATCAACCCCGACCTGCTGGCCTTCATCCAGGAGTAGCGCGGCACGCTCGCAGGCGCGTCCCGGCCGTTCCGGGGCGCGCCTGCGCGTCTGCGCTCGAACGGGGGCCGGGTGCCCCTGCGAGCGGAGTCCGGCCTCAGGCGTCGGCGCCCGCGTCCCTGCCGAGCACCGCGGCGAGCTCGCCCCGCCCGCCGATCCCGAGCTTGCGGTACGCCGCGTACAGGTGCGCGCCGACCGTGCGCGGCGAGAGGAACAGGTTCTGCGCGATCGCGCGGTTCGACAGCCCCGTGCTCGCGAGAGCGCAGATGCGCAGCTCCTGCGGGGTCAGCGTGGCAGCGGCCGGCGACGGCGCGTCCGCGATCCTCCCTCCGGCGGCCCGGAGCGCGTCACGGGCCCGATCGGCCCAGGCGTGGATCGGCAGCTCCTCGAGCATCGCCAGCGAGTCGCGGAGGAGGGGCCTCGCCTCCGCCGCCCGACCGGCCCGGTGCAGCCCGTCGCCCACGAGCAGCAGCGCCCGCGCCCGCACGTACGGGAGCGGCGGCGGAGTCCGGCGGAGCAGCCCGGCCGCGGCGTCCGGCGCTCCGTCGGCGAGCGCCACCGCGACCTGCGCGTAGCGCACCGCCGCCTCGATCATCGGCTGGTGCCAGCGCTCGAAGAGCGATTCCAGCCTCGCGGCGTGCAGGCGCACGACTCCGACGTCCCCGGTCGCGAGAGCCGCGTCGACGAGGTCGGGCGTGGTCAGGATCGCGAAGCCGGGGTTCAGGGAGTCGTCGTCCCTGTCGAGGAGGGGCAGGAGCTCCGGCACGGCGTCGCCCGGTCGCGACTCGAGGACCGCCACCGCCGCTCGCGATCCGCGGAGCGTCGCCCGCATCACGCTCGAGCAGAGGACGGCCGCGCCGATCGCGCTGCCCGCGCTGATCGCCTCGGGATCGGGCGCGACGCCCTCCATCGCGTCGAACCAGGCCAGGCAGGCCCGGGACGCGGTCTCGAAGCCGACGTCCCCCAGGTCGCTCCCGAGGACGAGCGCCTCCTCGGCGAAGGAGCGGGCGCGCGAGATGCGGCCGGCGAGCGACGTGGTCATCGAGGCGGCGAGGAGCGCCTGCGGGAGGATCCGGATGTCGCCGCGCGCGCGCAGCCCGGTGATCGCCGCCTCCAGGAGCTCCCGGGCGACCTCGACCTCGCCCGCCGTGTTCAGCGCGTAGCCGAGCCACCACGCCTCCTCCGGACCGCTCGCTCCGCCGGCCGCCGCGAGCGCCCGGCGGACGACCTCGTCGCCGCGGGCGATCGGCTCGGTGACCGCCGCGAGCAGGACGGCGCGCGGGTCGGAGTCGTCGAGGGCGAGCGCGCGCACCGCCTGGATCATCGGCTCCCCCGGCGACGCCTGGCGGTTGTGGTCCCAGGCGATGGCGGCGAGGTGCAGGAGCGCGGCGGTCGCGGCGTCGACGGCTCCGTGGCTCTGCAGCGCCGTCACTGCGGCGAGCGCGGGCGAGAGGTCTCCCCGCGAGAGGGCCGTGCGCCCGGTCGGCAGCGTCTCGCGCGTCCAGGCGGCACGGGCGGTGAGCACCGGATCGACTGTCTCGCCCGCCGCGCGGTGCACGAGCAGCGCCGCCTCCGCGGTCCGGCCGGCGAGTCCGGAGTACTCGGCCGCGTCGATCAGGCGCGAGACGCGCAGCGGACCCGCGGGGGTCAGCTCCGCCGCCCGCTCCATCGCCTGAGCCGCCAGGACGACGTCGCCCGTCGCCAGGCCGGACGCCGCGAGACCGGCGAGCTCCTCGCCGACCGGCCCGTCAGAGCCGGTCGCGAGCTCCGACCGCCACCACAGCGTCCGGCTCGGGTCGTCGCGGTGCTCCTGGACGAGCGTGCGGAGCACGGCCGCACGCTCGGAGGGGCGGCTCACGCTCGTCACCGCGGACTGCACGAGAGGGTGCCGGAAGCGGAGTCCGCTCCCGGGCGTCCAGCTGAGCAGCGACGCGGCGACGGCCCTGTCGATCCAGGAGGGGTCGGGGTGGCGGCCGATCGCCAGGTTCGCCAGCCGGCTCGCCTCCTCCGCCGTCGCGACGTCGCCCAGCGCCACGGCCAGCACGGCGAGCCGCGAGGGCTGGTCGAGCTCCGCGAAGCGCTCGGCGAAGGCCGATTCGAGGCGTCCGGTCACCGCGCGGTCCTCCGCCTCGTCGGCGGACGGGTCGCGTCCGGTCAGCTCCACCAGGGCGAGCGGATTCCCGCGGGCGAGGTCGAGCAGAGCGCGCCGGGCGGCGCCGCGAGGAGGATGCGGGAGCGTGTCGAGGAGAGCGGCCGAGTCGGCGGGCGACAGCGGCCCGAGGTGCAGGTGCTCGAGGCCGGAGTCCTCCTCGGGCCGGTCCCGCGTCGTCATCACGACGACGACGCGGTCCTCGCCGATGCGCCGGGCGAGCATCCGCAGCGCCCACGCCGACTCCGGGTCGATCCGGTGCAGGTCCTCGACGACGACCAGCAGGGGCCGATCGGCGGCGGCGTCGCTCAGGAGGGTCAGGGCCGAGAGGCCGGCCAGGAGCGGCGTCGGCTGCACTCCCTCCGCCAGGTGGAAGGCGACGCGGAGCGCGTCCCGCTGCGGCAGGGGCAGGCCGTCGAGGCCCGGGCGGAGTGGGTGCAGGAGGAGCTGCAGCGCCGCGTACTGGTCGCTCGACTCCGCTGCGGAGCCCGCGGTCCGCAGCACCCGCACGTCGCGTGCGCGGGCGTAGGCGACGACCTCCTCGACCAGGGTGGTCTTGCCGACCCCGGCGTCCCCGTCGATGACGAGCGCCGACCCGTGGGCGGCGATGCCGTCGACCATCAGACGGAGCCGCGCGAGCTCCGATCCCCGACCGACGACGAGCGCGTCCCGCTTCACGCGTCGAGTATCGCACCCTCGCGCAGACACTCCTCGACCCGGTGGCGGGCCCGGATGAAATCGATCGCGGCGGCCGCGGCGCTGCCGGGGGCGCCGAAGAAGGAGGTCAGGAAGTGGTCGCCTCCGTGCACCTCCAGGGTCTGCCAGCGGAAGGCGATGAAGCCGAAGGGGTCGACGCGCACCGGCGACGAGCCCTCGCGGAGCGGATACGCCTCCTGGCTCGCCCAGACGCGGCGGAAGACCCGCGAGCGGCCCCCGAGCGAGGCGACCAGGACCCGCAGACGCGGGTCCGCCGGGTCGGAGTGGAAGCGGAGGGCGGCGGTCATCACGGCGATCGTGCGGTCCCAGTCCTCGTGCCGCTCGGCGTCGGTCTCGAGCGCCGCGGCGTCGACGACGGCCTCGATCATGTTGGTCCCCTGCTCGCAGGCCAGGGGGAGGAACAGGCGGCCGAGCTCGTTCACGGCGACGAGGTCCAGGTAGCGGTCGACCACGTAGGCGGGCGTCGTGGTCCAGGACGAGACCATGCTCGTCAGGCTGCCGACCTGCGCCGGGGTCGGCCCGGCCTGCGCCCAGCCCGGCGAGCGGCGCGGCGCGGCGTGCCCGCCGAGCCGGAAGAGGTAGTCCCGCCCGTCCGCGTCGAGACGGAACGCCCGGGCCAGAGCGTCCAGGACCTGCGCCGAGGGGCGGCGGTCCTTGCCCTGCTCGAGCCGCAGGTAGTAGTCCGGGCTGATCCCCGCGAGCACGGCGACCTCCTGGCGGCGCAGCCCGCTGACGCGGCGCCTGCCGTCGGCGCCCAGGCCGACCTCGTCGGGGCGCAGCCGGTCGCGGTGCCCCCGGAGGTAGGCGCCGAGCCGCGCGGTGTCCGTGTCCACGATCCCGCCCTTCTCTCCCTTCGAGGCTAGGGAGGAGGCGGGCCCGACTCCACGCGACGCCGACCTAGATCCGCGGCGGGAGTACCTAGATCGGCGGGGCGTGCTTCCGGGTGGGGGCGGTGCGCGGCGGGGTGCGGAGGTGCGCGGCGGGGTGCGGAGGAGCGCACCGGCACTCGGCGCACCCCTCCGCGGTCAGGCGACTCCGCGGTCAGCTCAGCTCCGCCGCGGCGTCGGCGATGACCCGCGCGACCTCCTCCGGGTGCGAGCGCATCACCAGGTGCGGCGCGTCGAGCTCGACGACCGAGCGCACGCCCGCCCGCCGGTAGCCGAACCGCTCGACGTCCGGATTGATCGTCCGGTCCGCGGCCGCGACGACGCCCCAGCTCGGCCGGGTCCGCCAGGCGGCGACGGGAGCGGCCTCACCGAAGGCCAGAGCGGCGAGCGGGCGCTGGCCGACCGCGAGCACGGCCGCCTCGGCCGGGTCGATCCCGGCCGCGAACACCTCCGGGAACGCCGACACCGCGACCGACACGTCCGTGCCCGGCTCCGCTCCGTCGATCGGGAACGGGGTGTAGACGAGGTTCGCCGGCAGGTCGGAGTCGGGGAAGGCTCCCTGCAGCTGCCCGAGGCTCTCCCCCTCCTCGAGCGCGTAGGCCGCGAGGTAGACGAGGCCGACCACGTTCTCGGCGGCGCCCGCCACCGTGATCACGGCGCCGCCGTAGGAGTGGCCCGCCAGCAGGACCGGCCCGTCGAGCTGCTCCACGAAGGAGCGGAGGTACTCCGCGTCGCCCAGCAGGCTGCGGTTCGGCACGGCCGGGACGCGCACGGCGTGGCCGGCGTCGAGCAGGATCCGCGTGACCGGGGCGAAGCTCGCGGCGTCGGCGAACGCTCCGTGGACGAGGACGATGGTGGGTGCGGGCATGGGGTGTCCTTCCGGTCGGGCTGCGGTCCGGCAGCCGGCTGCGCAGCCGATCCGGACCCGGGCCGAACCTAGGACGGCGGACGGCGCGCGTCGTGACCCCGCGACTCCCCTGCCGACCGGGCGGCCGCCTGTCGCCCGCCCGAGGACACGCTCCAGCGCTCGTCCCGCCCGCTCACGGCGGGCCCAGCCCGCCACTGCGTCCACGTCCTGGTCCCGGCGGGGTCACCCTTCAACGGCTGGACCGCCCGGGATCGCGGCGCGGTCGGCCGGCGGCCTCTCCGGCCGGATCGCCGGCGACAGCGGCGGATCGGCACGCGGACTCCTGCGGCCCGAGACCCGGGCCGCGGCGCGTCAGCTCGCGAACTCCTCCGGCCAGCCCAGCGCGGCCAGCGACCGGCGCACGCGCTCGATGTCCTCCTCCGAGGGCAGCTCCGAGGTCACTCCGGCGATCGCGGTGCCGACGTCCGCGCGGGAGGCGGGCGCGTCGGCGGCGAGACCGGCGGCCACCTCGGCCACCTCCTCGTCGCTCAGACGGCGGCGGAGGAGCGCCAGCAGCGGCACGAAGTCCTGCTCGGGCAGCCCGGCCGGATAGCCGGCGCGCAGCCAGCGGACGATGCGCGCGACCAGGCCCTCGCGGGTGTCCGGCTCGGCCAGCGACTCCGGGCCCGCCAGCGGCCAGCCCGCGCTCGCGAGCCGCGAGGAGACGCGGGCGACGTCCTCGGGCATCGCCGGTCCGAGCAGCAGCTGCTCGATCCGCTCGCGCACCACGGCCCGTGAGACGACCGTCTCGGCCCGCTCCGACTCCGACAGGAGCCGCGCGACGACCTGCTCGACCTCGTCCGTCGTGAGGCTGCGGCGCAGCAGGCCCAGCAGCGGGAGGTAGTCCTGCTCCGGCACGCCCGACGGGTAGCCCGCGCGCAGCCAGCCGACCACGCGGGCGACGATCCCCTCCCGCGCCGCGATCGGATCGGTCGAGGCCATGCTCAGCCCTTGGGCACGAAGGTCGGGATCACGTGCTCGAAGCTCACCGACTGGCCGAGACCCGTCGCGATGATGACGCTCAGGCCGATCACGACGGAGCCGACGACGAGGGCGAAGCAGAGCACGCCGATCCCGCGCAGCACCGGGGCGGGCAGACCGCTCCGGACCGCGGGGGCGTCCGACCCGCCCGAGGCGGGAGCACCGGCGGCGACGGCGAAGGAGCGGACGCCGACGGCGAAGAGCACGGGCAGGCCCGCTCCGAGGAGCACGGCGACGAGGGCCACCTGGCCGGCGGCGGAGAGGAAGAGGGAGAGCACGGTGCGGATCCTTTCGCTCAGACGCCGGCGGTCTCGGGCGCGGGGCGTGCCGCCGCGTCCTGCCACTCGTCGTTGACGTTGTGCGCGCCGATGCTGTCGCGGCGCGAGCGGATGTAGATGAGGGAGGCGACGGCGACGAGGATCGCGGCCATCAGGAGGCCGCCTGCCGCGCCTCCGACGAGGTGGCCGATCCACCACATCACGGCGCCGACGAGGGCGGCGGCCGGGAGGGTGATGACCCAGGCGATCACCATGCGCAGCGCCACGCGCCAGCGCACCTGCGCTCCGGGGCGGCCGACTCCGGAGCCGAGGATCGAACCGGTCGCGACGTGGGTGGTCGAGAGGGCGAAGCCGAGGTGGCTGGAGGCGAGGATGACCGCGGCGGAGGCGCTCTCGGCGGCCATGCCCTGCGGGGTGTCGATCTCGACGAGGCCCTTGCCGACGGTGCGGATGATCCGCCAGCCGCCGATGTAGGTGCCGAGCGAGATGGCCAGCGCGCAGCTGAGCTTGACCCAGAAGGGGACCGACTCGGTGTCGCTCCAGCCGCCGGCCGCGATCAGCGCGAGCGTGATCACTCCCATGGTCTTCTGCGCGTCGTTGGTGCCGTGCGCGAGCGAGACGAGGGAGGCGCTGCCGATCTGACCGAAGCGGAAGCCGCGGTGGAGGCTCTTCTCGGCGAGGTTGCCGATCACCCGGAAGACGAGCCAGGTGCCGATCGCCGCGACCGCTCCGGCGAGCACGGGCGACATCAGCGCCGGGAGGATCACCTTGCCGACGACGCCGTCGAGCTTCGTGCCGTCGCCGGCCCAGTTGACGCCGTTGAGACCGAGGCCCGCGAGAGCGGAGCCGATCAGGCCGCCGAAGAGGGCGTGCGACGAGCTCGAGGGAAGGCCGAGCAGCCAGGTCAGCAGGTTCCAGACGATGCCGCCGATGAGGCCGGCCAGCACGATCAGCAGCAGAGCGGATCCGCCGTCCTCGAGCAGCGCCGGATCGGGTGCGCCCGAGGAGTCCTGGATCTTCACGACCGCGTTGGTGACGGTCAGCGCCACCTCGATGCTGAGGAACGCACCGACGAGGTTCAGCGACGCCGAGAGGGCGACGGCGGTGCGGGGCTTCAGGGCACCGGTCGCGATGGACGTGGCCATCGCGTTCGCCGTGTCATGGAAGCCGTTGGTGAAGTCGAAGGCGAGGGCAGTGACGACGACGAGCGCGAGCAGGATGAAGGGATCCACGCAGACATGATGCTCCCGCGGCGGGAGGCGTTCCGGCGTGGTCGCGAGGCTTCACCTGCTGTTCACCTCGCGGGGCACGCCCGCCCGAGTACCCTGTGCGGATTTTCAGGCGGGCGGCGCATCGGCGGGTGCGATTCTCCTGAGCCCGCACCGGCATGCGGCGCTCAGACGGGTGCGCTCAGGAGGCCGAGCGCGGCATCGGCGGGGTGAGGTCCGGGGTGTGCGCGGGGTCGGAGTCGGGGGCCGGCTCCGGCTGTGCGGCGGACCCGGCCGCGGCACCGGCGTCCTCGGCGGACTCCTGATCCTCGGCGGGCTCCTGCGAGCCGGGAAGCGGCGGGGTGAGGTCGAGGGCGCCGACCGCCGGCTCGGCGGCGTGCTTCGGCGTGGTCGGGCGGTTCTCGGCCGCGGCCGCCTTCTTCGCCGCCTTCTCCTGGGTCCGCTTGAGCTTCTCGGTCTGCTCGGCCAGCTTGCGGGCCTTCTTGCGCAGCTTCTTGCTGGAGTCGCGGACCGCCTCGTGCGCCGCGCGCACCGACTTCTCGGCCTTCTTCAGCGCCTTCTTCGCGCGCTTCTGCGCCGCCTTGTCGCGTGCGTCCTTGTCCTTGCCGGTCCCGGCCATGTCCGCTCCTCCGCTCGTCGACCGCTCCGGCCGACTCCCCCACGCTACCGAGCGGCACCCGCCCCGCGAACCCGCTGGCGAGCGCGCGCGGGCCGCGCTAGGCGCGCGGGCGGCGGCCGTTCTGCGCCCGTGCCGTCCCGCCTCCCCTTCCCCCTGGTCGCCGCCTCTCCTCCTTTCTCCTCGGCTCTCGCTCTAGCCCTGCGGCGCCGTTCGCGGCTGGGAGTCGCGGGCGAGTGACCCCACGACGGGCGCGGGTTCGGCAGGCTGGGGGCATGGTCTTCCAGCACGATCCCGGCGGCTACCAGGGCCGCGCCGGCCTCCGGCGTCCCGTGCGCGGGCCCAGGCGCGACAAGTGGATGTGGTGGCGCCTGGGCTCCGGAGTCGCGGCGACGGTCGCCGGTGTGATCGCCCTGCTGGTCTTCACCGCCGACCGCTGAGCACGCCCACCGGCGACCCGGCGCACCCCCGCCGCTCCGGATCGAGAGCCGATCGATGCGCTCAACCGCTTGACTCCGGAGGTTTCTCTCAGGTCGGATCCGGCGGAACGCGGGTAGTTTGGAGGGTCGCATCGGCTCAGCCGTGCGATCAGCCCCACTGCCCCACCCGGCGCTCGCCTCCCCCCTCGAGCGTCGGCAGACCTGGAACCTCCTCTGCATGCACCGTTCGTCACGCGCCTCGACTCCCACCCCCGCAGGAGCCGAGACCGGCAGTCCGTCCGCCCTCCCGACCCGTCGCTCGCTCCGTGAGCAGGAGTCCCGCAGCCGCCGCACCTCCCGCGGCCCGTCGCGACCCCGCGTCTCCGCCGTCGCCGCGATGACCCTCGTGGCCGGCATCGCGATCACGTCGACGATGCCCGCGTTCGCCGTGGGCGGCACCGCCGACTCCGAGCTGACCCGCGACACGGCCACCGCCGTCGCCGCGGCCCGCCCGCAGAGCTTCGTGGCGGCCGGAGTCGTGCAGCAGAGCGTCACCCGCGACGCCTTCGCCGCCGAGGCCAAGCCCGAGGTCCTCGTGCCCACCGCGTCCCTCGACGCGATCACCGCCACCTCCGGCGAGTCGACCGCGGCCGCCGCCGGAGCGTCCGGAGCGTGGGTCGTCCCGATCTCCGGTCACATCAGCAGCAGCTACGGCCCCCGCCCCGACGCGCCGGTCGCCGGCGTGAACCTGTTCCACAAGGGCACCGATCTCGCCGGCGCCTGCGGCACTCCCGTCCTCGCGGCCTCCAGCGGCACCGTCGAGGAGGCGTCGTACCAGGGCAGCTACGGCAACTGGATCCTGCTCGACAACGGCGGCGGCATCGAGACCGGCTACGCCCACAACAGCGAGCTGATGGTGTCGGTCGGCGAGACCGTCACCGTCGGCCAGGTCATCGCGCTGCGCGGCTCGACCGGCGCCTCGACCGGCTGCCACCTGCACTTCGAGACGCGGGTCGACGGCGAGGCGGTCGACGCCGTGCCGTTCATGGCCGAGCTCGGCGTCCCGATCGGCTGACGCCCCGGGCGACTCGAGAACGCAGACGTCGCGGTGTCCGCGCTCGACCACCGCGACTTCTGTGTTCTCGTGAGCGCGCAGGCCGGCGTCAGGGTCCGGGGACCGTCCGGGCCCCGGTCGAGACGGCGGCCGACCAGTGCGCGTCGTCCGGCACCGTCGTCACCCTGATCTCGGCGTCCTGCTCGACGGCGATCTGCATGGTGCCCGTGTTGCCGCCTCCGGTGCCGGTGCGGGTCGTGCTCGGGCTGTAGACGCAGGACGATCCGCTCGTCATCAGGCCGACGACCTCGATCGTCACCTCGGCGTTCGCGGTGTCGCAGGCGACCGAGACGGTGATGTGCAGCGGATCGCCGCTGAGGTACACGGTCTGCGGATCGACGGGGCCGACCTGATCGGTCCACCGCACGGCGGCGGTCGCGCCCTCGGGCAGCGTCACGGGCCCGAGCGGAGCCTCGGTGGGCGTCGCGGTCGGAGCGGCGGTCGTCGGAGCAGCGGTGCCGGGAACGGCGGGTGTCGCCTCCTCCGCCTGGTCGGCGCCGCTCGTGCAGCCGCTCAGAGCGAGCGCCGCGAGCAGTGCCGAGGCGCCCAGCACGGTCGCGCGCCGTCCGGCCCGGAGCCCCGTCGCCCGGCGCGGAGCGGTCGTTCTCGTGGTGTCCATGGTGGTTCCCCCTGTCCACTGGCGTCCCTCCGGTCTACCCGAGCCCGCGCGGCCGCGGACCGCACTCTGCGGCGGTTGCCAGGGTCGGGAGCCGTGCTGCGGATCGATGGGGAGCTCCTCCGTACCGGCGCGGCGGCCCGTCGATCCGCTCGGGTGCCGCGGATGATCGGCACCGGGCGGATCCGACGCCCGCCGCACCCGGCGCACCCCGCCGAGCCGCCCCTCTGCACCCGGAAGGCACCGCCATGATCGCGTCGAACACCTACCCCTTCGCCGGACGCACCGTCCTGGTCACCGGAGCCGGCTCCGGCATCGGCCGCTCCATCGCACGCGCCTTCCTCGAGCAGGGCGCGAGCGTCGCGGTCGGCGGGCGCACCCCCGCCACGCTCGAGGAGACCGTCGCCGGCTTCCCGGCCGAGCGCGTCCTGGTCGTGCCCACCGACGTCTCGGTCCGAGCCGAGGTCGACGCGCTCGTCGAGGGCACCGTCGCGAGGTTCGGCGGGATCGACGTCCTCGTGAACAACGCGGCCGGCCACCTCGGCGGCCCGATCGAGGAGGTCGAGGAAGACGCCTGGCGCTCGCTCTTCGCCACGAACGTCGACGCCCTCTTCTACGCGGTGAAGGCGGCGCTCCCGCACCTCAAGGCGAGCCGCGGCAACATCGTCGTCGTCTCCTCCGTGTCGGGCATCCGCGGCGACTGGGGCCAGGCCGCCTACAACGCGACCAAGGGCGCGATCACGACCTTCGTGCAGTCGCTGGCCCTCGACTTCGGCGCGCACGGTGTGCGGGTCAACGCCGTCGCGCCCGCCTTCACGCAGACGCCGCTGACCGAGTCGATGGCCTCGACCCCCGAGGAGCTCGCGCCCTTCATCGACCGCATCGCCCTCGGACGCCCCGGGCAGCCGGACGACATCGCCCCGCCGGTGCTGTTCCTCGCCAGCGCGGACGCGGCGTACATCACCGGCGCGATCCTGGCCGTGGACGGCGGGACGAGCGCCTCGACGGGGCAGCCGCACCTGTAGGCGGGCATGCGGCGGATCGGCGGCGACTCGGCGACTCGCCTGCTCGGCCGGGGCGGCTCGGTCGCCCGGAAGCGGCGGCCAGGCGAATCGGGGTCGGGGGGGGCGGCGGCTCTGCCCAGAACCCGAGTGCTCGCGTCGGATCCTGCGGCCCCGCTCGTGAGGGTCCACCGGGCTCGACCGCGGGCGCCCGCAGCCCGGATCACTCCATCCCTGACCGCGCACTCAGACTCAACCGACACCTGTGGCGTATCGTGGAGTCAATTGCATGCAGACGCATGGATACGGACTCGCCGACCGCACGGCCTCCGAGTCCATCCCTCTTCGAGCAGGAGTCGTCATGACCACCACCAGCACCCGATTCACCGACCGCGTCGTCCTCATCACCGGAGGCGGATCCGGCCTGGGCCGCGCCGCAGCCGTCCGCCTCGCCCAGGAGGGCGCGAAGCTCGCCCTCGTCGACATCTCCGAGCAGGGCCTCGCCGCCACGGTCGACGTCCTGCCCGAGGGCACCGAGTCGATCACCGTCCTCGCCGACGTGTCGAAGGAGGCGGACGTCGACGCCTACGTCGCGCGCACCCTCGAGGCGTTCGGCCGCATCGACGGCTTCTTCAACAACGCCGGCATCGAGGGCCGCCAGAACCTCACCGAGGACTTCACGGCCGACGAGTTCGACAAGGTCGTCGCGATCAACCTCCGGGGCGTGTTCCTCGGCCTCGAGAAGGTGCTGAAGGTGATGCGCGAGCAGGGCTCGGGCATGGTCGTCAACACCGCGAGCGTCGGCGGCATCACCGCGATCGGCAATCAGTCCGGCTACGCGGCCGCCAAGCACGGCGTCGTCGGCCTCACCCGCAACTCCGCGATCGAGTACGGCGAGTTCGGCATCCGCATCAACGCGATCGCGCCCGGGGCCATCTGGACCCCGATGGTCGAGAACTCGATGAAGCAGCTCGACCCGCAGAACCCGCGCAAGGCGGCCGAGGAGTTCATCCAGGTCAACCCGACCAAGCGCTACGGCGAGGCCGACGAGATCGCCTCGGTCGTCGCGTTCCTCCTCTCCGACGACGCCTCCTACGTGAACGCGACCGTCCTCCCGATCGACGGCGGTCAGTCCATCAAGTACTGAGGTCCCGCGGAGGGAGCGGAGGGAGCGCCTGCTGCGGCGGGCGAGCCCTCCGCTCTCCCGCTGACGCCGTGTCGTTCGTGGGACGGACTCGGCCGCTCCTCCACAGGTGCTCCCTCCGACGTGCGTCCCCACCGGGCCTCCGTCGCGCAGCACCCGGCACCGCGGCGGGAGCAGAATGGGGGTCGGTCCCGCCAGCGGCCGGACCTCGACCGCTACGGAGACATGCATGAACCCCACCGGGAGCTTCCGCGCCGCCCGCGACACCCTCCTGCAGCACCGCACCGATGCGGTCGCCGCGAACGAGGCCTTCCAGTGGCCGGACGTCGGGCCCCGCTTCAACTGGGCGGTGGACTGGTTCGACGCGATCGCCATCGGCAACGAGCGCCCCGCCCTCTGGATCGTGGAGGAGGACGGCTCCGAGGAGAAGTACTCCTTCGACCGGATGCGCTGGCGCTCCGACGAGGTCGCCGCCTGGCTCCACTCGGTCGGCGTCGAGCAGGGCGATCACGTGATGCTCATGCTCGGCAACCGCCTCGAGCTGTGGGAGTCGATGCTCGCGATCATGAAGCTCGGCGCGGTCATCCTCCCCACGACGACCCTGCTCTCACCCGCCGACCTGGCCGACCGCCTCGAGCGCGGCGAGGTCGCGCACGTCATCGCGGACGCCTCCGAGACCGCCAAGTTCGACGAGATGGAGGGCGGCTTCGGCCGCATCGCGGTCGGCGGCGCCGTCGAGGGCTGGCTCGACTACGCCGACTCGCTCGAGCCCTTCGGCATCAGCCCGACCGTGGTCGTCCAGAGCTCCGATCCGTGCCTGATCTACTTCACCTCCGGCACCACCTCGAAGCCCAAGATGGTCGTGCACACGCACGAGTCGTACCCCGTGGGGCACCTCAGCACGATGTACTGGCTCGGCGTGCAGCCGGGCGATGTGCACATGGCGATCAGCTCGCCGGGCTGGGGCAAGCACGCGTGGAGCTGCTTCTTCGCGCCGTGGAACGCCGAGGCGACCGTGTTCGTCTACAACTACAGCCGCTTCTCCCCCACCGCACTGCACGAGCAGCTCGACCGGGCCGAGGTCACCACGTTCTGCGCGCCGCCGACCGTGTGGCGGATGCTGATCCAGTCGGCGCTGGGAGCGAAGCCGCGCGCGCTGACCGAGATCCTCTCGGCGGGCGAGCCGCTCAACCCCGAGGTCATCGCGACCGTCGAGCGGGAGTGGGGACTCACGATCCGCGACGGCTACGGCCAGACCGAGACCACCGCGATCATCGCGAACCCGCCCGGCGCCCCCGTGGTCCCCGGGGCGATGGGCCGCGCGCTGCCCGGCGTCGCCATCGCCCTCGTCGATCCGCTGACCGGCGAGCCCGCCTCCACCGGCGAGATCTGCCTCGACCTCTCCGTCGAGCCCGTCAACCTGATGTCCGGCTACCTCGGCGATGAGGACCGCACCGAGCGCGCCCGCGCCGACGGCTACTTCCACACCGGCGACGTGGCGGTCCGCGCGGTCGACGGCACGATCACCTTCGTGGGCCGCACCGACGACATCTTCAAGTCCTCCGACTTCAAGATCTCGCCGTTCGAGGTCGAGAGCGTGCTGCTGCAGCACCCCGCCGTCGCCGAGTCCGCGGTGGTGCCGGCTCCGGACGAGGTGCGCCACAGCGTGGTGAAGGCGTACGTCACTCTCGCCGAGGGCTGGGAGCCGACCGCCGAGACGGCGAGCGCGATCTTCGCCCACACCCGCGAGCTGCTCTCCTCCTTCGAGCGGGTGCGGCGCCTCGAGTTCCACCCCCTGCCCAAGACGATCTCGGGCAAGATCCGCCGCGTCGAGCTGCGCGAGCGCGAGGAGGAGGCGTTCCGCCGCGGCGAGGAGATCCCCACGGAGTGGCGCGCCGACCGCCTCTAGGCGCGGGGGCCCTCGTCCGCCGGGACACCGCCGAGACCGCCGCGGCACCGCTGAGACGGCGGCGTCCCGGCGGGGCGGTGGTGTCTCGAGGGGATGCGGTGGGCCGGGACGTCGGCCGCCGGTGACCAGCGGGAGCGGGTGCCGTCAGCACGGAACCAGCGCGGCGTCGGCGGCGTCCGGATCACAGGCCGGCGATCAGCTCGGCGTCAGCGCGGGCGGACGGCGATCAGCTCGGCGTCAGCGTGGGCGGACGGCGATCAGCTCGGCGTCAGCGCGGGAGTACAGCGATCAGCTCGCCGTGGTCGCGGACGCCGGGGGCGCTGCGGCGGAGCGAGTGGGTCACCTCGAGGCAGGCCTGCTCGGCGAGGGCGCGCATCTCGGCGAGCGGATGGAACCACGCCGGTGCGACGGCGTGCGCGAACGCCTCCGTGCGCGGCCCTTCGAAGAAGCCGATCAGCAGGCTTCCGCCCGGTCGGAGGTGCGCGGCGAGCGCCGCGACCGCGCCGGGCAGCTCGGCCGGCGGCAGGTGGATGAGCGAGTACCACGAGAGAACACCCCCGAGGCCGTCGACGTCGAGCTCGGGCGCCGAGCCGAGCCGGAACGGGACGTCCGGGAACCGCGCCCGCGCCAGAGCGACGAACTCCGGCACCGGGTCGACGCCGATAGCGGCGGCTCCGCGGCGCTGGAGGAACTCCGTCCAGTGCCCGGGCCCGCAGCCCACATCGGCGACCGTGCCCTCCAGCCCGTCGGCCCACGACCCGATCAGCTCGCGGTCGGCCGCGGGCCCCGCGTCGACCGATCCGAGCAGCGCCGCGTACTCCTCCGCCCGCGCGCCGTACGCGTCCCACACCTCGTCCATCCGGTGAGCGTAGGCCGACTCGAAACGGCGCGCGGCGGGCACTCGGAGGCGCGTGGCACGTTCCGCGGTGCCGTTGGCACAGCTCGGCGGCACGGTCCACTGGCGCGTTCTGACGTTCTGGCGCGCCTGCCTCGTGAGCGTTCGCGCCCGGCCTCCCGAGGCGCTCCGCGAGGACGGATCATCGAGGTGCCGCGCCCCGTCCCCGCCCCGAAGGAGACCCGATGACCCCTGCCGACGCCGCCCCCGCCCTGCCCGCCGCCGCCCTCGTCTTCCCCCTGCTCGTCGGCGTCGCGCTGCTCGCCTCGGGCGCGACCGCCCTGCTCCGCGCCGCTGGTCCTCATGGCGTCCGGAGGCGCCTCGAGGAGTCCCGCGCCCGCGCCGCGGCCCTCGGCGGAGGCCCGGGCGCGCGCGGATGCAGCGCTCCCGGCGTCCTCCCGGCCTGCGTGCGGGTCGTCGTCGGCGCCCTCCTCCTGCTGGCCGCCGGCCCGGCCTACACCGCGGCCGCCCTCGTCGCCGCAGCCCTCTGCGCACTCGCCCTCGCGCACGCCGTCCGCCGCTTCGCCCAGGACTCGGAGGGCGACCCGCCCGCCCCGGCCGCGGTCGCCGCCACGGCCGCGCTGCTCGCCTTCGCCACCGTCGCCGCGGCCCAGGGGATCCTCGGATTCACGGGCGTCCCGGCGCGCCTCCGGGAGTTCGACCAGCAGGACCTGAGCTGGGCGGCCGCCCTCGTCGGAGTGGTCGCCGCGTGCGGCCTCCTGCAGCTGGCGGGACGCGCAGCGGAACCGGTGGCCGCACCGGCGGCGGGCGTCAGGCGGCGCGGCTGATGCTCGGAGCTCCGACGCTCGATGCGCCTCCGCACCTCGTCCTCGACGGCAGCGCGGTGCGGCTCGCGCCCGCGTGCGGCTCCGTCGCCGTGATCACCTTCTGGATGCAGTTCCACAACTCCGGCACCTCCGCCCTGCACGACCTCGCCCTGTTCTGCGGCTCCTTCACCGACGGCTCGGGCGCCGAGCTCGACTACGACGAGGCCCCGGTCACCGTCGTCGGCCGGCCCGAGCGGGTCGCCCCGGGAGCGGGGTTCGTGGCCGTCGCGCACTACACGATCGCGCCGCTGCGGGCGCCCCGGACGCTCCGCCACTCCATCGTGCTGCGGGGCCGCACGAGCGACGACCGGCCCTTCACCGACGTCGCCGCGCTCGAGGTCCACGTCGATCCGAGGCGCACTCCCGAGGTCAGGTTCCGTCCCCCGATGGCGGGATCCGACACCTTGCGGTGGAGGTGAGCGACGATGCGATCGCATGAAGACTTCTCACCACCGGGCCGGATCGGCCAGGGTAGAGGGATCGCGTCGTACGGAGGACGCGCCAGAGGAAAGGACTCCGCCGTGAGGGGAATCGCAGAAGGCAGCCGACCGATCGTCGATCGCGGGGTGTCCCGCCGGGACACCGCGGCGGCCGCGTGGCTGGCCCAGAGCGGCGTCGACGTCCGCGCGAACGGCGCGTTCCGCATCGTGGCCGACACCCTCTGCAGCGACGGCGTCGACGTGCTCCGGATCTGGCACTCGCCGGCCCGCCTGCACCGCACTTCCGCCATCGGCCCGGGCGTCCGCCTGATCATCCCGCTCGAGGGCGCGATCGTGATCCAGCCGGACGATCCGGCGGCGCTCGAGGTCCGCGTCGCGCCGGGTGCCATCGCCTTCCTCCACTGCGACTCCCCGTTCACGATCGTGACCGACACCCCGAGCGCCCGCACCGAGATCGCCCTCGACCGCCCGCTGCTGGGCCTGGTCGACTCGGCCGACCGTGGCGCCGTCGTCACCGAGGCCGACGCGGCCAGCCGCGGCATCCTGCTCTCGACCGTCAACGCGACCTTCGGCTCCACCCTCGACGCCGACTCCCCCGCCTTCCCTCTGGTGCGGGCCGCCGTCGAGCAGCTGGCGGGCGCTGTGCTGGCGACCTCGCTGCCGCGCGAGAGCAGCGAGGACGTCTACACGCGCGCCCTCGCCCTGATCGCCGCGATGTCCACCGACCCCCGCCTCTCGGTCCAGGAGATCTGCGAGCGCCTCGGCGTCCCGAAGCGGACGCTGCAGCGCACCTTCGCGCGGAACGGCACCACCGTGTTCGACGAGATCCGCCGCGCACGCCTCACGACCGCGCGCGCCCTCCTCGGCGGGAGTGACTCCCCGCCCTCGCCCGAGCACGTGCTGAGCAGCTACGTCCGCTCGCAGCGCCTGCGCCGCGACCTGCTCCACCTCGAGACGGTGCCCGCCTCGAAGCTGGGCTGACGCCGGGGGCGAAGCTCTCCGGGTCGACAGCCTTGTCGGCGGCCGGCGACAAATGCGCGGGCGCACGCCTCCGGTCCGGAAGCTCCGGCTCGGAGGCACCGCCTCCGCAGCCGCCCCGCGGTCAACCCGGGTACGGCACCGACGCCGCCGGCCACCCCGAGGCCGCGAGCTCCGCGCGCAGACGATGGTGGTGCTGCACCGCGCCGAGGGAGTCGGTGCGGAAGGCGATGGCGAGGGCCGCGTCGGCCCAGTAGGCGTCCCAGCCGGAGTAGCGCTCGAAGACGCGGTCGCCGACCGCGGCCAGCAGCTCCCAGGCGCGCGCCGCCGGGAGGTAGCCGGCGACGTAGGCGTAGCGGATCGCGCCGATCGTGCGCTCGGCGTCGCCCGCGAGCAGGAGCAGCGGCGGACGCCCGTCGACCGCCTGGGCGAGCTCGAGGAGGTGGAACTCGCTGCCGCCCGTGAGCGCGGCGACCCGGGAGCGCATCCGCTCGGCGTCGGCGGAGGCCGAGACCTCGGCGAAGCGGGTCGAGAGCGGCCCGCGGGTGAGCACGTCGGCGACCAGCAGCTCCACGTCGTCGGCCGAGGCGATGCGGAAGTCGCGGTCGAGCGCGACCCGGTGCTCGACGAGCGGATGCAGCGGCAGCTGCTGCCACGGCGCTCCCTTCGCTCCGTCGGCGTAGCGGCGCCGCAGCTCCTCCGGGAGCTCGGCCCAGGAGGGCTGGAACGCGAGGGAGGAGTTCCAGCCGGCGAACGAGAAGTCGCTGACCGCGTCGAGCGCGAGCAGCTGCTGCTGGCGGAGGGACGGGGTCGGCGAGCCGGCCGCGCCGAGGTACGCGAGCTGCTCGCGGCGCGGCGCGCGCGCATCCCACTGCTGGAAGCCGACCGTGGCGGCGAGCAGCCCGAAGGCCAGAGCGAACGCGAACGCCGTGATCGCGACGACGCTCTCGCCGCCGCCGAGCGCGAGCCCCCACGCGAAGCCGACCAGGCCCACCGGAGCCGCGAAGGCGGTCACCAGGAGCGCGCGGCGTCCGGCACCCTGACCGCGCCGGTGCGCATCGGCCGCCCGCGCGTAGCGCAGCCGGGGTCGGACGGGGAACTCGACGTCTCCGGGATGGTTCTGCAGCGGCACGGTCGCAGCCTAGGGGCGCGGGTCGCGCCGATGTGTGCTTGCCTGGTCGCATGACTCTCGCCGAAGCACTCCTCGAGCGGGCCGACCTGCAGAAGCGGATCGAGGCCCTCCAGTCGCGGATCGTCGCGAACGCCTCCTACCAGGAGGGGGAGGAGCCGACCGAGGACCCGGCCGAGCTGCTCGCCGACTGCACGCGCGCACTGGGCGAGCTCGAGCGGCTGGTCACGGCGATCAACCTCACCAACGCGACGGCGACCACTCCCACCGGCGAGGTGCTGACCGCGGCGCTCGCCCGGCGCGAGGCCCTGCGCGCCCGGCACAGCCTCCTGACCCGCGCGGCCGACGCGGCCGCCGGCGAGCGCGGCTACCGCCAGCTCCGGAGCGAGCTGCGCCGCCTGCCCGCGCTGCCGGTGCGGGAGCTGCGCGAGCAGGCGGACGCCGTGGCGCGCGAGCTGCGCGGGCTCGACGCCGACGTCCAGAGGACGAACTGGGGGGTCGAGCTGCAGAGCTGACACGAGACGCGGTGAGTCGGTAGGCGCACCGGAGCGAGCACGCACCGTCGGGCCGGCGGTTCATCCGGCCCTCTGTCACGCGGTGGGCAGCGTCCCGGCTCCGGCCGTCACTCACAGCCCAGCACCGAGGACCGGTGACCGCGCAGACAGGACACCTCATCACCATGTGCTGGCCGGTGCGCCGAGGGCGGGTTCGGGGACCTCACCGCGTCTCGGGCGTGCGCGGACGCACGTAGGGTCGGGGCGGGATCTGCTCGAACGCGCACGTGGACGCACGCCGCGCTCGGGGCAGCGGCTCCTCGAACGGGCACGTGGACGCCTGCCGGGTCCGGGCCGGTGTCCGGCCGGTCGCGCCCGCCCTCCCCGCCGCTCAGTACTCGATGCGCCCGCGCCGGTCGTGGAACTCGCCCGTCGGCCCGTCGGAGCCGAGCAGGGCGAGCGCGACGGTCGCGTCCGTGCCCTCGGTGACGGTCTGGTGCCCGCCGTGTCCGTTGAAGTCGGTCGCGGTGTAGCCGGGGTCGCTCGCGTTGATCCGCATCGCCGGCAGGTTCTTCGCGTACTGCACGGTGAGCGCGACGACCGCCGCCTTCGATGCCGCGTAGGGGATCGCGGTGACGGGGAACTCGTCGTGGCCCTCGGTGCTCAGCCAGCGCGGCCAGCCGACTCCGGACGCCACGTTCACGACGACCGGGGCCGCGGAGGCCTGCAGCAGCGGGAGCGCGGCCTGTGTGACGCGGACGATGCCGACGACGTTCGTCTCGAGGACGCCCGCCATCGCCTCCGGGGTGAGGTCGTCGACGCCGAACGAGGTGCCCAGCACTCCGGCGTTGTTGACGAGCACGTCGAGCCCGGGCAGGGAGGCGATCGCGGAGTCGACGCTCGCCTGATCGGTGACGTCGAGGCGGACGGGGTGGGCGCCGAGCGCGCGGGCGGCGTCGCCGTCGGCGGTGTCGCGCATGCCGGCGTAGACGGTGTGGCCCACCTCGAGGAGTCGGCGGGCGGTCTCGAGGCCGAGGGAGCGGTTCGCTCCGGTGATGAGTGTCGTGGTCATGGGCCCATCCTGCGCGGGTCGTCGGGCCTCGACCAGGCCGCGCTCGACGGGGGGACCGGCAGTACCTGGCTCGGCGACGGCGGGCGGAGGAGGATGGGCGGCATGGAGGAGTTCGCCACGGTGCTGCGCTCGTGGCGCGACCGCATCCGTCCCGCCGACGTCGGCCTGCCCGCGGGCTCGAGCCGCCGCGCCACGGGCCTGCGCCGCGAGGAGCTGGCGGCGCTCTCGGGCGTGAGCGTCGACTACCTCGTGCGGCTCGAGCAGGGACGCGCACGGAACCCGTCGCCGTCGATGCTCCGCTCTCTCGCGGTGGCGCTCCGGCTCACGGACAGCGAGCGCGACCACCTCTACCGGGTCGCTGGCGCCGCCGTCCCCTCGCCGGGCGTCGTGCCGCAGCACGTGAGCCCGGGCGTGCAGCGGATCGTCGACCGCCTGGGCGACGTGCCGCTCGCGGTGTTCACGGCGGCCCACGACATCCTGCTGTGGAACCCGCTCTGGGCCGCCCTCAACGGCGACCCCTCGGTGTACACCGGGCTGGAGCGGAACCTCGTCTGGCGGCACTTCACCTCCGGCCACGCCGGCACCGAGTTCGACGCGCAGCACGAGGAGGACTTCGCGAGCGACCTCGCGGCCGACCTGCGCGCGGCGACCGGACGCTACCCGCGCGATCCGGCGCTCGCCGCCCTCGTCGCCCGGCTGCGGGAGGAGTCGCCCGAGTTCGAGCGGCGCTGGGCGGAGGCACGCATCGCCGAGCACCGCGCGAGCCGGAAGACGGTGACGCGGACGCCCGTCGGACCGATCACGATCGACTGCGACGTGCTCACGGCTCCGGGCACCGACCTGCGGATCGTCGTCTACACGGTGGCGCCGGGCAGCGAGGACGAGGCGCGGCTCGACCTGCTGCGGGTGACGGGGCTGCAGGCGCTGAGCACGGCGCCGGCGTGAAGCGGACGGGCGCGGCTGGGGCGCGCACAGCGGAGCGGGGCGCTGGCTGGACCGGGCTGAGCTGAGTCGAGCGGGCTGAGCCGAGCCACCGGGCGGCGCAAGCCGGGCTCGTCCCACGGCGGGCGGGGCAGGCCGGGCTCGTCCCACGGCGGGCGGGACCGGCTCGGCGCGGCCGACGGCGCAACCTGCCGATGCGGGCGAGCGGCGGCGAGTGACGGCCGAGGTGGACGGCGAGACGCGTCCGCGGCGCCGACGTCCGCGTCCCCGGACCGCCCGCCACCCCTGCTCAGGACGAGCAGTACGCGGTGATGAACGCGTAGAGCTCGCCCTTCTGCTCGGGGGTCGCGGCGACGACGACGGTGCCCTGCCGGCCCGCAGTCTCGACGGTGACCGGCAGGCGCGTGCCGACCTTGTCCTCGACGAGCGCGTGGGTGTCGCAGCGGGTGGGGACGGCGTTCAGGACCACGGAGTCGAGGGTCCCGGCGGGCACGGAGCGGTCGAGGGTCCAGGCGTCGGCGGCGTCGGGCGGCTGCAGCAGGATCGTGGCGTCGACGCTGCGGAGCACGAGGGGGGTACCCCGGACGTCGGCGGTGATCGTGAGGCGCGCCGGCTCGTGCGCGGCGCCTCCGGACGTGTCGATCCGCAGGGCGAGGTCGGCGTCGACGCTGCGGGCGAAGCATCCGGACCGGGCGAGAGCGTCGACGAACGAGAACGGGTCGTCGGCGGGGTACGCGTGCTCGCCGTGGCCGTCGATGGCGAGGACGACCTCGAGCGCGGTGGGCGCCTCCGCGGCAGGGCAGGCGGGCTCGGGCACGTCGACCCGGAGGTCTCGCGAGGTCCCGTCGGGGACGCCCGTGCCGCCGGTCCAGGAGAGCGGGGCGGCCAGGCGCGGGTCCGTGAGGCGGGCCGCGGTGACCTCGATCGGGGCGCCGCTGCCGTTGTGGACCTCGAAGGCCATGGTGCCGCCGGCGATGTCGGAGCGGTTCTGCTGGACGGAGACGGTGACCCCGGGAGCCGGGGCGGACGCGGCGGAGGAGCGGGCCGGGTCGGGGGTGGCCTGAGACGGGGTGGCGGTGGTCGCAGCCACGGTGGCCGCCGCGGTGCCGCTCGGGGCGCCCGTCGCGCCTCCCGGCGCGCAGGCCGCGAGGGCGGGCAGGAGGAGCAGCGCGGCGGCGAGGGCGCGGAGGCGTCGCATCGTGCCTCCCTCCGCTCGCCGTCAGTCTGGCGCCCCGGCCCCCTCTCCGCGAGCGGGCGCTCCGCCTCCCCAGCTCGATCGATGCGTCACGAACGGTCGCCACGGCGGCCGGATGACGACCGTTCGTGACGCATCGCCGGAGCGACGGGGGTGAGGACCCGGGGACGCGCACCCATCCGGGTGTGCGTCCGCTCCGAAGAGAGGCGGGGATTTCAGGAGGAGACAGATGGCACGCGGCAGATGGCACGTCGGCACGATCGTCGCGCGAGTGCGCGCATCCGCAGCGATCGGGGCCTCCGGGCTCGACGCGGTGGAGCGGGCGGAGCGCCGGACCGAGGTCCTGCGCATCGCCGGAGGAGTCGACTCCGGCCGTCTCGGCGACGACCAGGCGATCGCGGCGTTCGGCCGGATCGTCGACGGCCTGCAGAGCGACCTGCCCGGCTCGGCGCTCGGCGTCTAGCCCGCGAGGCCGGCGTCCCGGTACCCGCCCGGAGCGGACACCCGCCGGGCCGACATCCCGAGCCTCCGCGGCGCTGAGACCCGCCGGGCGAGCGTGCCGACGGCCCACTGGGCGCGGAGACCCGGCACCCCGAGCACCCGCGCGCCGCGGAGCCCCGCTACCCCAGCGTCCCGAGCGCGATCCGCGGCAGCAGCCGCTGGATCGCGACGGCCGCCGCGCCGCGCGCCCACTCCACGAGCCCGCCGTCGTCGACGAGCAGCGCCAGGGGCGGAGCGTCCGGGTCGCGCGTGGCCGCGATCGCGGCGTCCACCACCGCGGCCTGCTCCGAGTAGAGGGCGACACCCTCCCCGGCCAGGATCACCGTGCCGGACATCGAGAGGTTGCCGATCGCGGCGATCATCGTCCCGAGCGCGCGGGCGGAGTCGGCGAGGATGCGCTCGGCACCGGGGTCGCCCGCGCGAGCGGCGGCGAAGCCCTCGGCCAGGGTCAGCTCGCGGCCGGTGGCGACGAAGAGCTGGCGGAGGAGCGAGGGCAGGCTGAGCATCGCGGTCGAGCAGCCGCGGTGGCCGGCCTCGCAGACGGGGCCGGTGGGATCCAGCGGGTAGTGGCCGCCCAGGCCGAGCCCCGCCTCCGGGGGCGCGACCACCCGGTCGTGCACCACCAGTCCGTAGCCGACGCCCGCGCCGACCGTGAGCACCGCGAAGTGCGGGATGCCGCGGCCGCGCCCGAACCAGTGCTCGGCGCCCGTGAGCGCGACCACGTCGTTCTCGAGGGCGACCGGCAGCCCGAGGGCGGCGGAGAGCGGAGCGGCGAGGTCGACGTCGCGCCAGCCGAGGAACGGCGCGCGGCTCACCCGGCCGTCGGCGGCGATGCTCCCGCCGAGCGTCACGCCCAGTCCGGCGAAGGCGGAGGGGCCGCCGAGCTCGTCGACGACCGAGACGATCGCGGCGATCACGTCGGCGGGCTCCGTGCCCGGCAGCGGGCGGACCAGCTCCCGCTCGGTGCGTGCACGCAGGTCGGTGCGGACGGCGAGGACCTCGGTGCCGGTGATCTTCACGCCCGCGAAGCTCAGCGCGTCGGCGCGGATGTCGAGCGGCCGGGCGGGGCGGCCGACTCCGGTGCTCTGCTCGGGGCCCTCGACGACCAGGCCGCCGTCGAGGAACGGGCGCGCGAGCCGGGTCAGGCTGGCGGGCGAGAGGCCGAGGCGGCGGCCGAGCTCGGCCCGCGAGACGGGACCGTGGATCAGGACCTCGCGCGCCAGGAGCTCGGAGGAGCTCCCGGAGGCGTCCTCGGCGACGATGGTGTCGGTCACGGGGCTCCTTCTTTCCGGCCTGGTAGAAAGCTACCGGTAGCGCGCCGCCCCAGGAACAGATCCGGCCACTCGCGCCGCTCTTGACACCCCTATTACTTCTGCTCTAGAAATAAGCCATGCACCGCAGCATCGCCCCCACGAACGACTCCGTGACCCTCTCCGGCCGGGAATCGCGCCTCTTCCACTTGCAGGACGGGGGCACTAGCGTCGTCGTCGACGCCCGCCTCGTCACCTTCCCCACAATCGTGCACTGGGGCGCCGCGCTCGGAGATCTTTCCGCCGCCGAACTATCCGCCCTGGCAGACGCCGCCCTCCCCCAGCGCGTCTCGGGCGGGCTCGACGCCTTCGCGCCGTTCGGCCTCGTCGCCGTCGAGGCCGACGGCTGGCAGCACGCCCCCACCTTCGAGGGCACCCACGAGCGCGCGGCCGCGTCGGAGCGGTTCGAGGTCGAGAGCATCGAGGCGCTCGGCTCCGCCCTCCGGACCGTCGCCACCGGCGCGGGCGTGCGCCTGACCGTGGACCTCGAGGTCGACGCGGCCGGCCTGCTCACCCAGCGCGCCCGAGTCGAGAACCTCGACGCCCGCCCGTTCCGCCTCGAGCGCTTCGAGCTCGGCTTCCCGCTCCCCGCGACCGCGCGCGAGATCCTCGACACCACCGGGCACCACCTCCGCGAGCGCCACCCGCAGCGCCGCCCGCTGACCATCGGCGAGCACACACGCCGCACCCGCCGCGGCCGCCCCGGCGCCGACGCGACCCTCCTCCTCGCCGCGGGCACGCCCGGCTTCGGCTGGGAGCGCGGGCTCGTGCACGGCGTCCACCTCGGCTGGAGCGGCGACAGCTCGCTCCGCGCCGAGCGCACCGTCGAGGGCGTCTCGCT
>NZ_PSVQ01000004.1:0-110419 GCF_002932395.1 Rathayibacter sp. AY1D9 | reverse complement strand
GTTCATCGCTCCGTAGCGGAAGTACAGCTTGGCCATCAGGTCTCCTCGGGGCGGGTCCGGGGGCCCCGCCCCCGGACCCGCCCCGAGGAGACCTGATGGCCAAGCTGTACTTCCGCTACGGAGCGATGAACAGCGGGAAGAGCACGTCGCTCCTGCAGGCCGCGCACAACTACGAGGAGCGCGGGCACCGGGTGCTGCTGGCCAAGCCGGCCGTCGACACGAAGGGCGAGGAGCTGATCGTGTCGCGGCTCGGCGTGACCCGTCCGGTGGACATCCTGTTCGAACCCGACGGGGACCCGGTGGCCGTCTTCACCGCCGCCCGGGCCCGCGTGCTGGCCGAGTCGAAGCGCGACGTGAGTGCTCTGCTCGTCGACGAGGCGCAGTTCCTGCCGGAGTCGCACGTCGACGATCTGCTCCGGATCGCCATCCTCGAGAACGTGCCCGTCCTGGCGTACGGCATCCGCACGGACTTCCGCACCGCCGCGTTCCCGGGAAGCAGGCGGCTCCTGGAGATCGCCCACAGCCTCGAGGAGCTGAAGACGATCTGCCGGTGCGGGCGCAAAGCGATCTTCAACGGGCGCGTCGTGGACGGCCGCTTCGTGTTCGACGGCGATCAGGTCGCGATCGACGGAACGGCGGTCACCTACGAGTCGCTGTGCGGCGCGTGCTACCTCCAGGAGAGCCGCGGCCGGCTCCGCGGGTGACCGGTCGAGCGTTCCTCACCGGCGCGACACCCCTCCGAAACGAGGAAGTGGGTAGCCTGACGACGTGACAACACCGGAAACGGAATTACGCCTTTCGAAGCAGCAGGAAAGGTCGGGGGAAACGATGACGGCGCAAGGGGCACCGCTGAGGCGTCGGCCGTCGTGGGAGCAGGACTACCGGCGACGGCTGCTCATCACGGACGTCGTCGCGATCGTCCTCTCCGTCTTCGGCACGCAGCTCTTCTGGTTCGACCTGAACCTGAACTCGGACCTGGGGTTCAAGAACCCCGCCGACATCGCGGTCAGCTACACCTGGGTGTCCGTCGCCCTGTCGGTCGGCTGGCTCCTCGCCCTCCAGGTCTTCGACACGCGCGACCGCCGGATCGTCGGCACCGGCTACGTCGAGTACCGCCGCGTCGTCGACGCCTCCATCTGGCTCTTCGGCATCGTCGCGATCATCGCCTACCTGCTCCAGATCCTGCTCGCGCGCGGCTACATCATCACGGCGTTCCCCGCCGGGATCGTGCTGATCTGCGTCGGCCGCCTGGTCTGGCGCTCCTGGCTCACCCGGCAGCGCCGGGCGGGCCGCTTCTCGAGCCAGGTCGTGCTCCTCGGCTCCCGCGCGAGCGTCCTGCACACCGCACGCGAGTTGCGCCGCGGCACCGAGGCCGGCTACAAGCTCGTCGGCGCCGTCTCGACCTCGGTCGGCGGTGCGGACGCGCTGCGGAGCGAGCAGGAGCTCTCGGGCCTCGCGGTCCACGGGTTCACCGGGATCGACGGCGTCCGCGCCGTGATGGACGCCACCGGCGCCGACACGGTGGTCGTCACGAGCTCCGACGAGCTGGCGCCGCAGCGGATCCGCGAGCTGAGCTGGACGCTCGAGCCCGGGCGCGAGCACCTCGTCGTGGCGCCGAGCCTCACCGACATCGGCGGTCCGCGCATCCACACCCGCCCCGTCGCGGGCCTTCCGCTGATCCACGTCGAGACCCCGCGCTTCGACGGCCGCCAGCGGTTCGCCAAGCGCCTCTTCGACATCCTCGCGTCGACCATGCTGATCATCCTCAGCGCGCCGGTGCTCGTCGTCGTCGCCGTGCTGGTCAAGGTCACCAGCCCCGGGCCCGTGCTCTTCCGGCAGGAGCGCATCGGTCTGAACGGCGCGACCTTCGAGATGCTGAAGTTCCGCTCGATGGTCGTCGACGCGGAGGCGCGACTGGCGGCTCTCGCGTCGCAGCAGCGTGCGGAGGGGAACTCGATCCTCTTCAAGATGGCGAAGGACCCGCGCGTCACCCGGGTGGGCGCGATCCTCCGGCGCTTCAGCCTCGACGAGCTGCCCCAGTTCCTGAACGTCTTCCGCGGCGACATGTCCCTGATCGGCCCCCGCCCGCCGCTGGCCCGCGAGGTCGAGCAGTACGAGGAGCACGTGCACCGCCGCTTCCTGATGAAGCCGGGCATCACCGGGCTCTGGCAGGTCAGCGGACGCTCGAACCTCTCGTGGGAGGACACCGTCCGCCTCGACCTGTACTACGTCGAGAACTGGTCGATGACCGGCGACATCGTCATCCTCTTCAAGACCGCGCGCGCCGTCCTCGCCCGCGACGGGGCGTACTGATCGCCGGGGGGAGGGGCGCCGAGCCCCGCACCCTGTCCGTCTCGGTCCTCGAGACCCCGTTCCGCGTGGTCTTCGGACGCGGCGTCGGCGACGAGGACGCGGCGCGGATCGCCGACAGCTGGGCCGCCTGCGCGTCCGAGCCCGACGCGGGAGCACGCGACGTCCTCGCCGAGGTGGGGCACGATCCCTCCGTCCCGGTCGACGGCTCGCCCCGGGTCTCGAGCGCCACGCTCGCGCAGCTCGAGGAGTCCCTGACCTCGACCCTGACCCTCGAGGCGATCGGCGCCCGGCGCGCCGACCTGCTGATGCTCCACGCCTGCGGGATCTCCGACGAGTCCGGCCGCGTGCTGGCCTTCGTCGCCGCCTCCGGGACCGGCAAGACCACCATCGCCCGGACGCTCGGGTCCCGCTTCGGCTACGTCACCGACGAGACGGTCGGCGTGACCCCGGAGGGGCGCGTCCTGCCCTATCCCAAGCCGCTGTCGGTGAAGCCGCTGACCGGATCGGCGCCGAAGGCGCAGCTGGCCCCCGGGTCGCTCGCCCTCCGACCGGTCCCGGAGGCGCCCCTGCGTCTGGCGGGCGTCCTCCTGCTCGAGCGCCGCGACGGCGTCGGGACGCCCTTCCTCGAGCACGTCGACCCGGTCGACGCGATCGAGGATCTGGTGCCGCAGACCTCGTACCTCTCGGCCCGACCGCGGCCGATCGCCGATCTCGTCCGCACCCTCTCGGCGCTGGGCGGCGTCCGGCGACTGGTCTACTCCGAGGCCGCGAGCGTGGTGCACCTGGTCGAGGAGGTCTTCGCGTCCCTCGGCGCCGAGGCCCCGTCCGCCTGGTCCGACGTGGTCTCCGTGCAGCTCGACCCTGTGGGCGAGGCCCTGCCCGGCACCGTCCTGCGCACCCCTGCGGACGACGCGGTGGAGCTCGCCGACGGCCAGCTGCTCGTGTTCTGCGGCGGCACCCTCGTGCGCCTGTCCGGCATCGGCCCGACGATCTGGCGCCACGCCGGCCGGGGCTCCGATCTGCCCGGTCTCGTCGCCGCGGTGCTCGAGGAGGCGGGCCCGCCGCCCGCCGGCGTCGATGCGGAGGCGGTCGTCGAGTCGGCGGTCGTCGAGCTCGAGGGCCTCGGAGTGATCACGAGAGGGACTCCGCCGGAGCCCACCCCCGACAGGTGGCACGGTTGACGCGCCTGGCGCCGAGGGCGCGGAAGCGCTGTGTCAGAATTCGGAAGAACCCGTCGCCGGCGCCCGCCGCGTGATCCGTACCAGCGAAGGAAATCTGACTCTGTGGAACTTCGAGACGTCCTCCGGCTGCTGCGCGACCACTGGATCCCGATCGTCGCGGCGATCCTCCTCGGCACTCTCGTCGCCTTCGGCTGGTCGCTGACGCAGAAGCCGCGGTACGTCGCCGACTCGCAGGGCCTGGTCTCCGTCGCCACCACCGGTGCCGACGACAGCCAGGCGATCTACACGCAGCAGATCGCGCAGTCCGTCGCCAAGTCGAGCCTCGCCACGTACGTCCCGATCGCCACCTCGCGCGACGTGGCGCAGATCGCGATCGACAGCCTCGGCCTCGACGTCTCGCCCGCCACGCTGATCTCGGCGATCACGGTGCAGGCCGACACGGTCGCCCCGGTGATGAAGGTCAGCGCCACCGCCTCCACCCCCGAGGGCGCGCAGAAGCTCGCCGACGCCTGGGTCGCGGCCATCGCCACCAAGGTGCAGCAGGTCAACCAGGAGACGGGCGTCGGCGACACGGTCTCCCTCACCGTTCTGCAGGCCGCGGCGCTCCCGTCCTCGCCGGCGTTCCCGAACCTGCGCCTCGTCCTCGCGGTCGGCGCGCTCGCGGGCCTCGTCCTCGGTCTCGTCTACGCGTTCGTCCGCAACACGCTGGACCGGCGCATCCGCACCGCCGAGATGGTCGAGCGCCTGTTCGACCTCCCCGTGGTCGGCACCCTCCCCGTCGACAAGCGCCTCAGCGAGACCAACCGCATCGTCCCCGAGGCCGACACGACCGACTACATCAAGGCCGACGGCAAGCACGCACTCGCCGAGGCGCTGCGCGAGCTCCGCACGAACCTGCAGTTCATGAACATCGACAGCCCGCCGCGCATCATCGTCGTGACGAGCCCGCTGCCCTCGGACGGCAAGTCGACGGTGACCGCGAACCTCGCGGTGACGCTCGCCGCCTCCGGCCAGCGGACCGTCGTCGTCGATGGCGACCTCCGCAAGCCCACCGTCGCCAAGTCGTTCGGCCTCGTTCCCGGCGTCGGCCTGACCGACCTGCTGATCGGCAAGGCGGAACTGCAGGACGTCCTGCAGCCGTGGGGCCCGTCCGGCAACCTCTGGGTGCTCGGAGCCGGGTCGATCCCGCCGAACCCGTCCGAGCTGCTCGGCTCCAACGGCATGGACATCCTCCTGCACGAGATCGCTCGCGAGGCCATCGTGATCGTCGATGCGCCGCCGCTCCTGCCCGTCACGGACGGCGCCATCCTCACCGCCCGCACCGACGGCGCGCTCGTGGTCATCTCCGCGGGCAGGACGACGACCGACGAGCTGGGCAAGGCGATCCAGAACATCGAGCGGGTCAGCGGCCACACCCTCGGCGTGATCCTCAACCGCGTGCCCGCGCGCGGCCAGGTCGGCCGGGGCTACGGCTACTACTACACGAGCTACTACGGCTCCGAGCGATCGGGTGCCCGCCCGGACACGGCCGTCGAGCCCGAGCCCGCGTCGACCTCGGCCTGAGCGCCCCGCGATGATCTTCCCGGGAGACGACTCCGCCCGCCCCGCCCGCCGGAGCTGGCGACCGGACGAACCGGTCGCCGCCTCCGCCGCCCCCGTCTTCACCGTGCTCTCGGTCTGCACCGGCAACATCTGCCGGTCGCCGATGGCGGAGCAGCTGCTGCGCGCCGCACTCGCCGACGCGACATCACCCGCGGGAGGTCCGCTCTTCGCGTTCACGAGCGCCGGAGTGAGGACGCGCGACGGACTGCCGATGGACCCGGTCTCGGCCCGCTTCTCGGCTCAGCACGGGGGAGACCCGGCCGCGCACACGAGCGCGGTGCTCGGCGACGCGATCGTCGGCGACGCCGACCTCCTGCTCACGATGACGCGCGACCACCTGGTCGACGCCTCCCGGCGCTTCCCGTCGCTCCTCCTCCGCGGCTTCACGCTGCTCGAGTTCGCCCGCGTGCTGCCGTTCGTGCTGCGGGAGGTGCCGCTGCCGACGGTCGAGGACCCCGCCGCGCGGCTCCGCGCCGTCGTGCGGCTCGCCGCCGCCCACCGCGGGCGCGCCCCGCGGGGCGAGGGCGGCGACGACATCGAGGACCCGATCGGCCGCAGCGAGGCCGTGCACGAGCGCGTGGCGGCGCAGATCGCGGCGGCTGTCGCCGACGTCTCCCGCGATCTGAGAGCATTGGCGCGGCGGTAGTCGCGCGTCCGCGGGCGCGCTGACGCCTCGCCGCATCGCATCGCTCCTCCTCACCGTCGCGACCGCGACACGAACCCGCCACGATTCGGAGAACCCCTGTGAAGCTTTCTGTCATCGGCTGCGGCTACCTCGGTGCCGTCCACGCTGCCGCCATGGCCGAGCTCGGCCACGACGTCATCGGCATCGACGTCGACCAGAAGAAGATCGACGCCCTGGCCGCCGGCACCGCGCCGTTCTTCGAGCCCGGCCTCCCGGAGCTGCTGTCCTCCGGCGTCGCCTCCGGGCGCCTGCGCTTCTCGACCGACATGGCCGACGCCGCCGGTGCGGCCGTGCACTTCGTCGCCGTCGGCACCCCGCAGAAGCCGGGCGAGAACGCCGCGGACATGACCTACGTCGACTCGGCGATCGACGGTCTCCTGCCCTACCTCGAGGCGGACTCCCTCGTCGTCGGCAAGTCGACCGTCCCCGTCGGCACCGCCGCCCGCCTGGCCGACCGCATCGCCTCCTCCGGTGCGACCCTCGCCTGGAACCCCGAGTTCCTCCGCGAGGGCTTCGCGGTCAAGGACACGATCAGCCCCGACCGGCTCGTCTACGGCGTGCCCGCGGGCGAGGCCGGAGCAGCGGCGAAGGCGACCCTCGACGAGGTCTACGCGACGGCGCTCGCGGCCGAGACCCCGCTCGTGGTCACCGACTACGCCACCGCCGAGCTGGTGAAGGTCTCGGCCAACGCCTTCCTCGCGACCAAGATCTCGTTCATCAACGCGATCGCCGAGATCGCGGAGGTCACCGGCGCGGACGTCACGCAGCTCGCCGACGCGATCGGCTACGACGTGCGGATCGGCCGCCGCTTCCTGAACGCGGGCATCGGCTTCGGAGGCGGCTGCCTCCCGAAGGACATCCGCGCCTTCTCTGCCCGCGCCGACGAGCTCGGCGTCGGCGAGTCCGTCGCCTTCCTCAAAGAGGTCGACGCGATCAACCTGCGTCGCCGTCAGCGCGTCGTCGACCTCGTCACCGAGGGCCTGGGCGGCTCCGTCGAGGGCCGCCGCATCGCGGTGCTCGGTCTGGCGTTCAAGCCGGAGTCGGACGACATCCGCGACTCGCCGTCGCTCGACGTCGCCGCTCGCCTGCACGACCTCGGTGCGACCGTGGTCGCGACCGACCCCGAGGCGATCGAGAACTCGCGCCGCCGCTACCCCGAGATCACCTACACGACCGACGTCGACGAGGCGCTGGCCGGTGCCGACGCCGTGGTCGTCGTGACGGAGTGGAAGCAGTTCCGCGCCCTCGACCCCGCGGCCACGGCGGCGAAGGTGGCCAACACCTTCCTCGTCGACGGTCGCAACTGCCTCGACCCCGCCGCCTGGCGTGCTGCCGGCTGGGAGTACCGCGGCCTCGGCCGCTGACGCGGCGGAGCCGTCGTCTCAGCGGACGCGGCTCGGCTGATCCGCCACCACGCCGGAGGTGCCGCGGAGGGGGATGTGCGCGAAGGCGTCGTCCCACTCCGCCGCCCTCCGGCGTCGTCGTGCGCGGACGACCATCCGGAGCAGGACGCCGGCGACCGCGCCGAGAAGCGCGCCGGAGGTGTTCATCACGACGTCGTCGACGGTCGCGAAGCGCGCCGAGAGGAAGAGCAGCTGGCCCGCCTCGATCAGCGAGCTCACGACGGCGCCGACGGCCACAGCGACCCACGCCCTCCGGAGCCGCAGGTTGAGGGCCAGGAGCAGCCCCAGGGGCACGAACAGGGCGATGTTGGCGGTCGACTCGATGAACGCGTAGTCGACCATCGGGAGGCCGTGCCGGGCGAACCAGGAGGTCACCCGGCCGAGATCCCCCCGCACTCCCGCATCGACGGGCGTCGGCCAGAAGGCGATGGCTGCGAGCGCGACCACGTAGGGCACGCTGATGGCGAGGGTGAGGCGGGTGAGCGACCGGGTCACGGTGCTCCTCTCGTCGGTCGTCGGGCGGGGGCGGCGACGACGGCGGAAGAACAGTCTCGCTCCCGGCTGCTGGGATCGGGCCGGGAGGCGCGGGGGAGTGGGCTGGAGGCACGCCCGTGCGCAGGACGCTCGGGACGCCGTCAGGGGTGCTCGAGCCGGAGAGCGCGGGGCGGTGATCGCGCCGGCTCCGTCGTCGACCAGGCTCCGGCCCGGGCGAGCATCCGCCTGCGGGCGAGCCCCGCCACAGCAGAATTCCGAGAACGCCCCGGGAACGACGAAGCCCGGCCGGATCATCGATCCTGGCCGGGCTTCTCACCGGTCGGGGTAGCGGGATTCGAACCCACGACCTCCTCGTCCCGAACGAGGCGCGCTACCAAGCTGCGCCACACCCCGGTGTGCTCATCACGGAGAACCGCTCACGAGCCTCGACAATAGTAGCCGATTTCCGGACCGCCGTCGGACACCCCTCGTCAGGCCGCCGGAGTGAGCGTGACGAGGGTCACCTCGGGCCGGCAGGCGAAGCGCACCGGTGCGTAGATCGAGGTGCCGACTCCGGCGGACACGTTGAGGTACGAGCTGCGCAGTCCGTTGTCCCACGTCGTCGAGCCGGCGACCTTGTCGCGCGGGATGTCGCAGTTGGTGACGAGGGCGCCGAAGCCCGGGACGCAGACCTGCCCGCCGTGCGTGTGCCCGGCGAGGATCACCTCGGCGCCGCGGGCGACGAAGTCGTCGAGGATGCGCCGGTAGGGCGCGTGCGCCACGCCGATGCTGACCCCGGCCGGTCCGTCCTCCGCGCCGCGCAGCTCGTCCACGGCTCCGGCGACCAGGTCGATGCGGTCGAGGCCGATGTGCGGGTCGTCGACGCCGAAGAACTCGATGCGCGTCCCCTTCACCGTGATGCTCTCGGCGCGGTTGTTGAGGTCCACCCAGCCGAGCCCGTCCGAGAAGAAGCCGGTCAGCCCGTCGGTGTCGAGATCGGCCTCGTGCTGCTTGGGGTTCTTGGAGGGGCCGACGAAGTAGCGGAGCGGGTTCTTGATCCGAGGGCCGAAGTAGTCGTTGGATCCGTTGACGAAGGCGCCGGGGATCCCGGCGAAGGGCTCCAGAGCCCGGCGGATGCCGAGCACGCCGTCGCGGTGGCCGAGGTTGTCGCCGGTGTCGACCACGACGTCGGGCGCCAGGGCGAGGAGCGAGCGGATCCACTCCTGCTTCTTCGTCTGCCACGGGGCCATGTGCAGGTCCGACACGTGCAGGACGCGGATCGGCTCGGAACCGGCGGGCAGCACCGGGAACGACGTGCGCCGGACGGTGAACAGCGTCCGCTCGACGCCGATGCCCCAGGCCGCGGCGACGGCTCCGGCCGCGGCGACGGTCGCGAGGGCGGTGGTGAGGGGGCGACGGGTGCGTCCGGTCATGGGTCCTTCTCTCGCACGTCGGCCGCGAGCGCGGCCGCGTTCATTCTGCCGGACGCTCCCTCGGGAGCAGCCGGGGGTGCAGGGGCTCAGCCCGCGCGGGGCGGGGCGCCCGGTCCGGCGCTGATCTGCAGGGTGATCTCCGCGCCCCGGGAGACGCGCGACCCGGCGGGCGGGTTCGTCTGCGCGACCGTCCCTGCCGGGCGGTCGGAGGGGACCGGAGAAGTGTCGACGCGGACCGTGAAGCCGACGGAGCGCAGGCGTGCGGCCGCCGCAGAGGGGCTCTGGCCGGTGACCTGGGGCACGGCCTCCTGCGGAGCGTCGACGAGCGAGCGGACGGGAGCCGGGAACGCCGTCCCGCCGTACTTCGCGTCGGCGACGCGCATGATGCGCGGCCAGATCTGGTGGCGCACCTGACCGGCGTTCACCCGGTTGAGACTGAACCCGCGCATGGAGGTGAAGCCGGTCACGTTGCCGACCCAGGTGGCGGTGGCGACCTCGGTGCTCGCGCCGACCATCCACGTGTGCAGCGCGTCGTCCGTGGTGCCGGTCTTGCCGATGTGCGGCACCCCGGTGCGGGGGTTGGAGGGGGCTCCGGTGCCGCCCGTCACCACTTGCTGCAGGGCGTAGCCGGCGGTCGCGGCAACCTCCTCGGACATCCCCTGGCTGCACTCGGAGGCGGGCGGCGCGACGTCCGCGCCCGTGCGGTCGACGATCCGGTCGATCGCGATGGGCGTGCAGACGGTGCCCTTGTTCGCGAAGCCGGCGAAGGCCGTGGCCATCGTGAGCGGAGCGATCTCGTTGGTGCCGAGGATGGTCGGCGCGAGCTTCTGCAGCTCGGTCCCGTCGGCACGGTGCACGCCCATCGCCAGCGCCGTGTTGCGGATGCCGCAGAGGTCCAGCTGCTGGGCCATGGCGGCGAACGAGGTGTTGATCGAGCCGGTCGTGGCCTGCAGGGCCGTGGTCACTCCTCCGTTGCCGCCCTCGTCGTTCCCGGGGTTCCAGGACTCGCCGTAGTAGACGCCGTCGGGCTCGCAGCTGTCACGGAAGGTCGTGTAGGCGCGGCGGGTGCCGTCGACGCTCTCGCCGAGCGAGTGCCCCTCCTGCAGCCACTCCGCGAGGGTGAACACCTTGTAGGTCGAGCCGACCTGGAATCCCGAGGAGCCGCCGTACCCGAAGTCGGTGTTGTAGTTGACGCTCGTGTAGTTGGGGCCCGTCAGGTCCGGATCGTTGGAGTAGTCCTTGTTCTGGGTCATCGCGAGGATGCGGCCGGTGCCGACCTCGACCGAGACGCTCGCGCTGCCGATGTTCACGTTCGCCATCGACTTGGGCACCCAGTCGTCGGTGGCCGAGACGGCGGCCTGCTGCAGGTCGGAGTCGAGGGTCGTGTAGATCCGGTAGCCGCCGCGCTTGAAGGTGGCGTCGCGCTCGTCCTGGCTCGCACCGAACGCGTCGTCGTTCTTGATGACCCAGGTGACGTAGTCGCAGAAGAAGGCCGCGACTCCGGCCGTCTGGCAGCCGGTGCTCGGCTCGGTGATGTTCGGCGTCACGGGCTCGGCGACGGCCGCCTGCGCCTGCTCGGACGTCACCTTCGACTCGAGGTCCATGCGGGTGACGATGTAGTCGCGCCGGTCCCGGGTCTGCGGGTAGCCCTCCGCGGCGGGGTTCGCCGGGTCGCCGGGCCGGTCGAAGCGGAACTTCTCGGGGTTGTTCACGATCGCGACGAGCGCGGCGGACTGCGCGAGCGAGAGGTCCTTCGCGCTCACTCCGAAGTAGTAGCGGGCGGCCGCCTCGACGCCGTAGACGGTGCCGCCGAACAGGGCGATGTTGAGGTAGCCCAGCAGGATGTCGTTCTTCGGGTACTCCTTCTCGAGCCCGATGGCGAGCCGCATCTCGGCGACCTTGCGCTCCGGAGTGGTCTCCGTGGCCTCGCGGTAGGCCGCGTCGCGCTCGATCGGATCGCTGAGCGCCTCCGCCTTCTGCACGAGCACGTTCTTGACGTACTGCTGCGTGATGGAGGAGCCGCCCTGGACGTCCCCGCCCATGGCCGTCGTCGCGGCCGCGCGGACGGTGCCGAGCAGATCGATGCCGCCGTGCTCGTAGAAGCGGGGGTCCTCGGAGGCGACCACGGCGTCCTTCACGAACGGCGAGATCTCGTCCCAGCCCACCTCGACGCGGTTCTGGGCGTAGAAGGAGGCGAGCAGCACGTCGCCGCCGGAGGAGCCCTTCGCGTACACGTCGCTCTTCTCGGCGAGCGTGCCGATCTCGAGGTACTCGGGGAGGTTGTCGAACATCTCCACCGTGTTGCCGGCGGCCATGCCGCTCAGCGCGATCGCCGGCGTCACCGAGGCGGCCACCAGGACTCCCGCGACGACGCTCATGGCGACGATGCCGATCAGACCGCCGACGGCGCCCCCTATGGTCTTCACGACTCTGGTCCCGCCCTGCCCCGACATAGAATCAGCGTAGTCGCCGCGCTCGGACGAGCCGCGGCGCTCATCCCGCCGACGCGCGGCGCTCAGCAGTCGTCCCGCACCGGCCGCACCCGAGGAGAGCCATGTCCGTCCCGCGCTGGGAGTACATCACCACCCCGCTGATGATCCACAACACCACGGCGATCCTGAACACCTGGGGATCCGAGGGCTGGGAGCTGGTCCAGATCGTGACCGGTCCCGAGGGCGGCCTCGTCGCGTACCTCAAGCGCCCCGTCGCCGAGGCCGGCGCGTGATCGCCGAGCGCCTCGCGGAGCTCGGCGTCGAGCTGCCCGCCGTGGCGGTCCCCGCCGGCGCCTACGTCCCCGCCGTCGTGCACGGCGGCCTCGTCTACACGGCCGGGCAGATCCCCTTCGTCGACGGCGCTCTGCCGCTGGTCGGCAAGGTCGGCGACGAGGTGTCGCCCGAGCAGGCGAAGGACCTGGCCCGCACCTGCGCCCTGAACGCGCTCGCGGCCGTCGCCGACGCGATCGGATCGCTCGACCGGGTGACGCGGATCGTGAAGCTCACCGGCTTCGTCGCGTCCGCCTCCGGCTTCACCGGGCAGCCCGGCGTGATCAACGGCGCCTCGGAGCTGCTCGGCGACTTGTTCGGCGAGCCCGGCCGTCACGCGCGCTCGGCCGTCGGGGTGGCGGAGCTGCCCCTCGGCGCTCCCGTCGAGGTCGAGCTGATCGTCGCCTTCGACTGACGCACCGCCCCCTTCCGGCCCACGCGGCGGGAGGGGGCGGCGCCCGGTCAGTCCGCGGCGATCGCGGAGGAGATCACCGCCATCACCTGCGTGTCCGCGAGCGTCGTCGTGTCGCCCACGGCACGTCCCTCCGCCACGTCGCGCAGCAGCCGGCGCATGATCTTCCCCGAGCGGGTCTTGGGCAGCTCCTGCACCACGAAGATCCGCTTCGGGCGGGCGATCGCGCCGATGTGCTCGGCGACGTGCGCCTTCAGGGCGGCCTCGAGCTCGTCGTGCCCGTGGGCCAGCGCCTCGGCCTGGCTCGCCTTCGCGATCACGAACGCGACCACGGCCTGGCCGGTGGTCTCGTCCGCGGCTCCCACGACGGCCGCCTCGGCGACGACCGGGTGCGAGACGAGGGCCGACTCGATCTCGGCCGTCGAGAGGCGGTGGCCGGAGACGTTCATCACGTCGTCCACGCGCCCCAGGAGCCAGAGGTCGCCGTCCTGGTCGCGACGCGCTCCGTCACCCGCGAAGTAGCGGTCGCCGAACTTCGACCAGTAGGTCTCGACGTAGCGCTCCGGGTCGCCCCAGATGCCGCGCAGCATCGCCGGCCAGGGCTCGGTGATCACGAGCAGTCCGCCCTCGTCGGCGCCGACCGGCGTCCCGGCGTCGTCGACCACGTCGATCGAGATCCCCGGCAGAGCTACCTGCGCGGACCCGGGCTTGAGAGTCGTCACCCCGGGCAGGGGGGACACCATCATCGCGCCGGTCTCGGTCTGCCACCACGTGTCGACGATGGGGGTGCGGCCGCCGCCGATGACGTCGCGGTACCAGACCCACGCCTCCGGGTTGATCGGCTCGCCGACCGATCCGAGCAGGCGCAGGCTCGAGAGGTCGAAGCGCTGCGGAATCTGCCGGCCGAGCTTCATGAAGGAGCGGATCGCCGTGGGCGCCGCGTAGAGGATCGTCACGCCGTGCTTCTCGACGATCTCCCACCAGCGGCCGGGATGCGGGCTGTCCGGAGTGCCCTCGTACATCACCTGGGTGGCGCCGTTGGCGAGCGGGCCGTAGACGACGTAGCTGTGCCCGGTGATCCAGCCCACGTCCGCGGTCGACCAGTAGACGTCCGACTCGGGGTGCAGGTCGAAGACCGCGCGGTGCGTGAAGGCGACCTGGGTGAGGTACCCGCCGCTGGTGTGCAGGATGCCCTTGGGCTTACCCGTGGTGCCACTGGTGTAGAGGATGAAGAGGGGCTGCTCGGCGGGGAACGGCTTGGCGACGTGGTCGGCGTCGACCGCCACGATCTCCTCGTGCCACCAGAGGTCGCGCCCCTCGTGCCAGGCGACCTCGTTGCCTCCGCGGCGCACGACCAGGACGTGCTGGACGCTGGACTCGCCGCCGAGGGCGAGCGCGGCGTCGACCGCCGGCTTCAGGGGCGAGACGGCGCCCTTGCGCCAGCCGCCGTCGGCGGTGATGACGAGTGTCGCCTCCGCGTCGTCGATGCGCGCGCGCAGGCTCTCGGCGCTGAAGCCGCCGAAGACGACGGAGTGGACCGCCCCCAGCCGGGCGACGGCCAGCATCGCGATGACCGCCTCCGGGATCATGGGCAGGTAGATCGCGACGCGGTCGCCGGCGCGGACGCCGAGGCTCGTGAGCAGGTTCGCGGCGCGCTTCACCTCGGCGGTGAGCTCGGCGTAGGTGATCGAGCGGGAGTCGCCGGGCTCGCCCTCCCAGTGCAGGGCGACGCGGTCGCCGTGGCCGGCCAGGACGTGACGGTCGAGGCAGTTGTAGGCCACGTTCAGCTCACCGTCGTCGAACCACTTCGCGAACGGGGGCTCGCTCCAGTCGAGCGTCCGCGTGAACGGCCGGTGCCAGTGCAGGAGCTCGCGGCTCCGGTCGGCCCAGAAGGCGAGGCGGTCGGCCGCGGCCTCGTCGTAGAGCGCGGCGGTCGCGACCGCTCCGGCGGCGAGATCGGCCGGCGGCGGGAACCGGCGGGTCTCGTGGAGGAGGTTGTCGATGGCGTTCCGGTCGGCGGCCGGGGCGTCGGGGGGAGTGGACATCTGCGATTCGCTCCTTCGCGAGTGAGACGTTCGCCGGCCCGCGCGGTCGGCGTCGCACCACCGTAGCGCCCGCCTCCAGCGCGGATCGCCGAGCGCCGCAAGCTGAGTGCGGGGCGGGTGTCGGATAAGAGTCCGCAGAGAACAGGATCCGGGCTTGGCGAATCGCGATCCTTCCCCTACAGTTGCATACGGCCGAATGAACTTCGGCCCAGCGGCGCAAGTGATTCCCCCCAATCCAGCGCCGCCGAGGCGGCACCTGTTCCCCCCAATGGGTGCCGCCCCCTTCTTCCCGCCGCTTCCGGCGGAGGGACGCCCCCGCTCGAGCCCTGCTCGCGGGGGCGTTTCCGCGTTGCCGGGACGTCTCCTCGTCGACTGGGCTTCTCTGCGCCGTGGGGCCCCTCCTCGGAGCGGCTCCCTGCCGAGAGCCCCGGGCCGCCCCTGCGCGCGCGTCCGGCCCGGGTCGTTCCTCCACAGGCGCCGACGCGGGCGTCTCTCCTCCGATCGGGCAGGGAGCGCCCCGGCGCGCGGAACGGGCTCCTAGCGTGCCGGGATGACCCGCGACTTCGTCCCCCTCGTCCCCGTCGAGCACCGCCGCGACCCGGTGCCGGTGCGGCCCGCCGCCGCCGGTCTCGGGCTGCTCGCGCCGCACGCCGCGGACCCCGCGGTGACCGACCTCTTCGTGAACGGCGGCGCGGGCCTCTGGATCGACCGGGGCGGTGGTGCGGAGCGGGTTCCGGAGTGGACGCTCGACGCCGCCGGAGCACGGCGGCTGGCCGTCGCGCTGGTCGCGGCCGGTGGACGGCACGTCGACGAGGCGAGCCCGTGCGTGGACGTCAGGCTCCGCCACGGGGTCCGCGTGCACGTCGTGCTGCCGCCGGTGGCGACCGGGGGAGCGCTCGTGTCGGTGCGGGTGCCGCGGTCGGACTCCTGGACGCTCGGGGAGCTGCAGGCGGCCGGGATGCTGGACGACGACGGAGTGCGGCTTCTGCGCCGGGCGGTCCGCGAGCGGTGGAACCTGCTGATCACGGGAGCCGGTGGATCAGGCAAGACCACCCTGCTCGGCGCCCTGCTCGGGTGCGCGGCGCCGACCGAGCGGATCGTGGCCATCGAGGACGTCGGCGAGCTCCGGCCGGCGCACCCGCACGTCGTCTCGCTCGAGGCGCGGCAGCCCAACCTCGAGGGCGCCGGTGCCGTGGGCCTGGACCGGCTCGTGCGGGAGGCGCTGCGGATGCGTCCGGACCGCCTGGTCCTCGGCGAGTGCCGCGGCGTCGAGCTGCGCGAGCTGCTGTCCGCGCTGAACACCGGGCACGACGGCGGTGCGGGGACCCTCCACGCGAACTCCCTCGAGGACGTGCCCGCGCGTCTCGAGGCGCTCGGGGTCCTCGCGGGACTCGGGCCCGAGGCGATCGCCCGCCAGACGGTCAGCGCGATCGACCTGGTGCTCCACCTCGAGCGCCGCGACGGGCGGCGGCGGCTGGCGGCATTCGGGACGTTCGCGCTCGACGCGGCCGGCCGCCTGAGGGTCGAGGACGGGTCGCTCCCGAGCGCCTCGAGGTCGAGCGCGTGACGGGCCGCGACGGGCTGGACGAGGTCGCGGCCGTCGTGCACCGACTGGCCGTCCTCCTCGCGGCGGGAGTGGCTCCCGCGTCGGCCCTCGGGCATCTCGCGGGGGCGGAGGGGGCGGACAGCGGGGACGCGCGGCGGCGGCGACTGCTCCGGGCGGTGTCGGAGGAGGCCGGCCGCGGGGGCGACGTGACGGAGGCGCTGCTGCGCGGGACGCCGGTTTCGCGGCGGAGCGGCTCGGAGCGGAAGCGGCCGCGACGGCGAGCGCCGGACACCGGTGAGGCGACCGCGTGGGCAGCGCTGGCCGCCGCATGGCGGGTGGCCGCCGACTCCGGCGCGCCGGTCGCCGCCGCTCTCGGCGAGCTGGCGGAGTCCCTGCGCGAGCTGGCGCGCGCCCGCCGGGACATCGAGGTGGCTCTGGCCGGTCCCTCCGCCACCGGGAGGGTCGTGAGCGCGCTGCCGTTGGCGGCGCTGGGTCTGGGGGCACTGCTGGGCTTCGACGTGGTCGGCGTGCTCCTCGGGACGGTGCCCGGTGCGGTCTGCCTGGTCGGGGGAGCCGGGTTGATGGCGGCCGCGCACGCGTGGACGCGGCGCCTCGTCCGAAGCGCGGCCCCGGCCGATCCGGCGCCCGGGCTCGCGCTCGACCTCCTCTCGGTGGCGCTGGCCGGTGGCGGCTCGATCGAGTCGTCGCGCGCCCGGGTCGTGGCGGCGCTCGCCGAGTGCGGGCTCGACTCGGGCGAGCGCGTGCTCTCCGACGCGGACCCGGTGCTCGCCCTCTCCGCGGCGGCGGGTGTGCCGGCCGGACGCCTGCTCCGGAGCGAGGCGGCTCTGGTCCGGGCACGGGCGTCCTCCGGGGCGCGGGAGCGAGCCGCTCGGCTCGGCGTGACCCTGATGCTGCCGCTCGGAGTCTGCGTGCTGCCGGCGTTCCTGCTGCTCGGAGTGGCTCCGATGGTCGTCTCGGTGCTGCTCTCGACGTTCTCGGTGACGGCGTGATTCGGTCGACCGCTCCTCCACAGAGGCGGGATCGGGAGGCGTCTCCACGGATCCACCGGAGGGTCGATCGGCGGGATCGGGAGTCCGCGATCCTCGGAGGAGGGGCACGGAGCGGGGCGGAACGGAGCAGGACGGATGAGAAGTGACACGGCGATCAGCGGCGGGGGAGTCTCCCGGAGTCGAGGACTCGGTAGGAGCAGGGATGCGGGAAGTGGTGTGCCCGGAACGAGCCGGGGCTCGAGGAGCGGCGGAGGTGCGGCGTCCGGCGGAGGAACGGGCATCGACGTCTCCGCGGGGCGCGTCGAGTGGCGCCGACCCGGGTGGGGAGGTCTCGGCGCTCTGGGCGACGAGGAGGGGTCGGCGACGGCGGAGTACGCGATCGCGACGATGGCCGCAGTCGGTTTCGCCGGGCTGCTGGTGGTCATCCTCAAGGGCGACGAGGTGCGGAGCATCCTGACCGACCTGGTGACCCGCGCGCTCACCGCGGCTGGATGAGAGGCCTTCCGCTGCTGCGCGGGCGGCTCGTCCAGGAGGAGGGCTCGGCCACTGCCGAGCTCGCGCTCGTGCTCCCGGCGGTGGTCGCGGTGCTGGCGCTGTGCCTGGGGTCGGTAGCGGCCTCGGCGCAGTACGTCCGGCTCGTCGACGCGGCCGCCGACGCGGCCCGGTCCGCGGCCCGGGGCGACGACCCCCGCGCGCCGCTCGCCCGGGTGACGGGGGCGTCGCTCACGGCGGGGGAGCAGGACGGACTGGTCTGCGTCGACGTCGCGGCCCGGCTGCGCCCGCTCCCGGCGGTCTCGCTCCCGGTCTCGGTCCGGTCCTGCGCGCTGGGCGGGGGCGGATGATCCGCCGGCTCCCCGGGGCTGTCCGCGACCGGGAGGAGGGATCGGCCGCGGTCGTGGCGATCGGAGTCGTCGCGGGCACGATCCTGGTGACGGCCGCCGTCCTCGCCGGCTGCGCAGGAGTCGTCGGGCACCAGCGAGCGGTCGCCGCCGCGGACGCCTCGTCCCTGGCAGCGGCCGACGTCGCCTCCGGCCTGCTGGCCGGGGATCCGTGCGGACGTGCCGCCGCCGTAGCCCGCGCGAACGGCGCCGAGCTCGTCCTCTGCGACGTCGACGGCGGCGTCGCGAGAACGGAGGCGGCCGTCACCGCGGGTCCGCTCTCCCTCACGGCGCGGTCGAGGGCCGGCCCGCCGCCCTGAGGGCGGGGGCAGCAGCGGGCGTCGTCCGGACCGAGGTCCGGACGACGCCGCGGGAGCGCGTCAGTCGGAGGAGAGTCGCTGGTACCGGTACGCGGCGGCGGTCGGCAGGGCGCCCGCGCCCTCGTCGTGCTCGAGGCCGCCGGCGAGGAGGTAGATGTAGCGGGAGCCCGCCCTCGCCCCGGGGATCTCGAGGCGTGCGGCGGGGGCCTGATCGTCGCCGTATCCCCGGCGGAGGGTCTTGCCCTCCAGCGGTCCGTCGAGGAGCTTGGCCGTGTAGGCGGAGGTCGTGGTGGTGTGCGTCGTTGCCATGCCTCATCATGCGCCGATCGGCGCCGCGCGTCACCCCCGTCGACGGCAGGCCGGGCAGGCGGCTCCGAGGCCGTGTCCAGCGTCCTCCCGAGGTCCCCGTGTCCTCGGGAGGGGGCAGCACGTCCGGGGTCAGTGTGTATGGTGTGCCTGTCGGGCGCCCCCGCCGATGGGGACGCGTCGCCGTTCCCCGCACCACGTCGCCGCGCACCGTCTCCCCGCAGCAGGGGACGTCGGACCACTGGTCGTCCGACCCGACAGCACCAATCGAGGAGAACTGTGTCCGGCACGAAGAAGCTGGTGATCGTCGAGTCGCCGGCGAAAGCCAAGACCATCGCCCAGTACCTGGGCGACGGCTACGAGGTGCTCGCCTCCGTCGGGCACATCCGCGACCTCATCGAGCCGAAGAACCTCCCCCCGGAGCTGAAGAAGGGCCCGCTGGGCAAGTTCTCCGTCGACGTCGACAACGGCTTCGAGCCCTACTACGTCGTGTCCGACCAGAAGAAGAAGACGGTCGCCGACCTCAAGCGCGCGCTGAAGAACGCCGACGAGCTCTACCTCGCCACTGATGAGGACCGCGAGGGCGAGGCCATCGCGTGGCACCTCCTCGAGGAGCTCAAGCCCAAGGTCCCCGTGCACCGCATGGTCTTCCACGAGATCACGAAGGACGCGATCCAGAAGGCGCGCGACAACACCCGGGACATCGACACCTCCCTGGTCGACGCCCAGGAGACCCGCCGCATCCTCGACCGCCTCTACGGCTACGAGATCTCGCCCGTGCTGTGGCGCAAGGTCGGCCCCGGGCTCTCGGCCGGCCGGGTGCAGTCGGCCGCGACCCGCCTGGTGGTCGACCGCGAGCGGGAGCGCCTGGCGTTCGTGTCGGCGAGCTACTGGGACCTCGCCACCGTGCTGGCGCCCGAGTCGGACGCCGCGGCGGGCTTCGACGCCCGCCTGGCTCGGCTCGACGGCAAGCGGATCGGAAGCGGCCGCGACTTCGACGACCGCGGTCAGCTGAAGGGCGACGTCACCGTCCTCGACGAGTCCACCGCCGGTGCCCTCGCCGAGGCCCTGCGTGACCCCGCCACCACGGTCCGGGTCTCGAACCTCGAGTCCAAGCCGTACTCGCGCCGCCCCGCCGCCCCGTTCACCACGTCCACGCTCCAGCAGGAGGCGGCGCGCAAGCTCCGCTTCTCGGCGCGCCAGACGATGAGCGTCGCGCAGTCGCTCTACGAGAACGGCTTCATCACGTACATGAGGACCGACTCGCCCGGGCTCTCGCAGCAGGCGCTGAACGCCGCACGCACCCAGGCCGCGTCCCTCTACGGAGCCGAGACCGTCCCGGACAAGCCCCGGCTGTACTCCGGCAAGAACAAGAACGCGCAGGAGGCGCACGAGGCCATCCGGCCCGCGGGCGAGACCTTCCGCACCCCGGATCAGCTCTCGGGCACCCTCCGCGGCAACGACCTCCGCCTCTACGAGCTCATCTGGAAGCGCACCGTCGCCTCGCAGATGGCCGACGCCAAGGGCTCGACCGCCACCGTGACGCTGCTCGCCGAGCCGGCCGGCGACGTCGCGAAGACCGCCGAGTTCACCGCCTCCGGAACCGTCATCACCTTCCGCGGATTCCTCCTCGCCTACGAGGAGGGGCGCGACGAGGAGCGTCACGGCGCCCGCGACGAGAAGGACGCCAAGCTGCCGGTGCTCGAGGTCGGCCAGAGCCTGGTCGTCGCCGAGGTCGAGGCCAAGGGCCACGAGACCTCGCCGCCCCCGCGCTACACGGAGGCGAGCCTGGTCAAGGCGCTCGAGGAGCTCGGCATCGGCCGGCCCTCCACCTACGCGTCGATCATCTCCACCATCGTCGACCGCGGCTACGTCACTCCGCGCGGCACCGCCCTCGTGCCCAACTGGATCGCCTTCTCGGTGGTCCGGCTGCTCGAGGACTTCTTCTCCGACCTGGTGGAGTACGACTTCACCGCCGAGATGGAGGGCGACCTCGACCGCATCGCCGGCGGCGAGGAGGACCGCGTCGCCTGGCTCAACCGCTTCTACTTCGGCGGAGGCACGCACCCCGGGCTCCGACACGTCGTGGACAACCTCGGCGAGATCGATGCGAAGAGCATCAACTCCGTCCGGATCACCGACGACATCACCCTGCGCATCGGCAAGTACGGCCCCTACCTCGAGGTGGCCCAGGAGGAGGGGCAGGAGACGCCGCGTCGCGTCAACCTGCCGCTCGAGCTGGCTCCCGACGAGCTCACGCCCGCCAAGGCGCAGGAGCTCGTCGACGCCCCGGTGCAGACCGACCGCGTGCTGGGAAGCAACCCCGACTCGGGCAAGACCGTCGTCGTCAAGGACGGGCGCTTCGGCCCCTACGTGACCGAGGTCGATCCGGAGCCGGAGACCACGGCGGATCCCGCCACCGGGGAGGTCGTCGAGCCCGCGCCCGCGAAGCGCGGCGCGAAGAAGCCCGCTGTCGTGAAGCCGCGCACCTCCTCCCTCTTCAAGTCCATGGACGTCGCGTCGATCGACCTGGCGACGGCGCTGCGCCTGCTCGACCTGCCGCGCACGGTCGGTGACGACCCCGAGAGCGGCGAGCCGATCACGGCTCAGAACGGCCGGTACGGCCCGTACATCAAGAAGGGCACCGACAGCCGGTCGCTCACCAGCGAGGACCAGATCTTCGAGGTCGACCTGCCGACGGCGCTCGAGATCTTCGCCCAGCCGAAGTACGGGGCGCGACGCGCGTCGAGCGCGCTGAAGGAGTTCGAGGCGGACCCCGTCAGCGGCAAGCCGATCCGGATCCGCGACGGACGCTTCGGCGCCTACGTGACCGACGGCGAGACCAACGTCACGATCTCCAAGGGCCTGACGATCGAGGAGATCGACTTCGAGCAGGCGGTCCAGATGCTCGCCGACAAGCGCGCGAAGGGCCCGGCCAAGAAGGCTCCGGCCAAGCGCGCGCCGGCCAGGAAGCCCGCGGCGAAGACGACCGCGGCCAAGACCACGGCGGCCAAGACCACGGCGGCCAAGACGACCGCGGCCAAGACGGCCGCGGCCGCCAAGAAGACGACCGCAGCGAAGAAGCCCGCCACGCCCCGCGCCACCGCCGCGAGCCGCGCGGCCGCGGCGGCCGCCGCCGAGACGTCGGACGCGACCGAGTCGTGACCGGGCTGTTCGTCACCCTCGAGGGCGGGGACGGCGCGGGCAAGACCACGCAGGCCCGGCTGCTCGAGGAGTGGCTGGGCACGCGGGGCGAGACCGTCGTCCGCACCCGCGAGCCCGGAGGCACCGAGGTGGGCCTGCAGATCCGCGAGATCGTTCTGCACCACCGCGGCGAGATCGATCCGCGGGCCGAGGCCCTGCTCTACGCGGCGGACCGCGCCCAGCACATGGGGACGCTCGTGCGACCGGCGCTCGAGCGCGGCGAGGTCGTCGTGCAGGACCGCTACATCGACTCCTCCGTCGCCTACCAGGGAGCCGGGCGGGTCCTCGACGCCGTCGAGGTCCGGCGGCTCTCGGAATGGGCCACCCGCGACCTGAGGCCCGACCTCACCGTCCTGCTCGACCTCGACCCCGCCGTCGCGCGGGGCCGGCTCGACGCGGCCCGCACCCGCTTCGACCGGCTGGAGGCCGAGAAGGCGGAGTTCCACGGGCGCGTGCGCGAGGCGTTCCTGGCGATCGCCGAGACGGACGCCGAGCGCTTCCTCGTCCTGGACGCCGCTCTCCCCGTCGAGGAGATCGCGGCCGCGGTGCGGGAGCGGGTCGCCGTCCTCCTCGACGGCGCGTCGGCTGTCGGTGCTCGCGGTTAGCCTGGTGGCATGACCGTCTGGAGCCAGCTCGTCGGGCAGGAGCACGCCATCGGCGCCCTGCAGGACGCCTCGACGCCCCGGGACGACCGTGGCCGGGAATCGTCGTCGATGACGCACTCCTGGCTCATCACCGGCCCTCCCGGGTCCGGCCGCTCGAACCTCGCCTACGCGTTCGCCTCCGCACTGCTCTGCCGCCGCGGCGGCTGCGGGGAGTGCCCCGACTGCCGCCAGGTCGCCGCCCGCTCCCATCCCGACCTCGCCGTGCTGACGACCGAGCGCGTGATCATCTCGATCGACGAGGTGCGGCGGCTGGTCAGCAGCTCGCAGTACTCGCCCTCGGTGTCGCGCTACCGCGTCATGGTCATCGAGGACGCCGACCGGATGAGCGAGCGCACGTCCAACGTGCTGCTGAAGGCGCTCGAGGAGCCGCCGGAGCGCACGGTCTGGATCCTGTGCGCCCCGAGCGAGGCCGATCTGCTCCCCACCATCCGCTCCCGCGTCCGCTCCGTGCGGCTCCGCGTGCCGAGCATCGAGGACGTCGCCGGTCTCCTCGAGCGCCGCGACGGGGTCGACCCCGAGACCGCCGAGCGCGCCGCCCGCCAGGCTCAGAGCCACATCGGGATGGCGCACCGCCTGGCGACCGACGCGAACGCGCGCGAGCGCCGCGAGGAGACGCTCCGCATCGCCCTGCGCCTCCGCGGCGTCTCGGACGCGGTGCTCGGCGCTGCGCGGATGATCGAGGTCGCGACCGAGGACGCCAAGGCGATCACGCTCGAGCGCGACGAGGCCGAGCGGCAGCAGGCGCTGCGCTCGCTCGGCGTCGAGCCCGGGGGCACCGTGCCCGCGCAGCTCCGCTCGCAGCTGCGGGCGCTCGAGGAGGACCAGAAGCGACGCGCGACGCGGAGCCTCCGCGACGGCCTCGACCGGATCCTCGTCGACCTGCTCTCCCTCTACCGCGACGTGGTGCGCCTCCAGCTCGGAGCGCCCGGCGGCGTCATCAACGAGGAGGTCCGGACCGCGATGACCGCGCTCGCCGACGCGACTCCGCCCGACCGCACGCTCGCCGTCCTCGACGCGATCGCGACCGCCCGGCAGCGGATCGACGCGAACGTCTCCCCGGTCCTCGCTCTCGAGGCGCTGCTCGTCGTCGCGGCGCGCCGCCCGGTGGCCGCGTGAGGCGGGGGCGCCGGTCGGCCGTCGTCGTCGCGCTCGCCGCGGCCGCGTCCCTCCTGACCGGCTGCTTCGCGCCCGGCCCGAGCGTCGACCGGACCTCCACCCCCTATCCGCAGACCGTCGACGACTCCCTGGAGCGCTACTACTCGCAGGTGCTGGTCTGGGACGACTGCGGCGACGGCGCTCTCTGCACCGACGCGACAGTCCCGCTCGACTGGGACGACCCCTCGGGGGAGACGGCGTCGATCGCCCTGGTGCGCCGACCCGCGACGAAGGGCCCGGCGATCGGGTCCCTGCTCGTGAATCCGGGCGGACCGGGAGCGTCGGGCGTCGACTTCGTCCGCGACAGCGCCGACTACGCGGTCGACTCCGCGCTCGCCGCCCGGTACGACGTCGTCGGCTTCGATCCGCGCGGGGTGGGCGCCTCCACCGCGGTCTCCTGCCTCGACGCCGCGGGGCTCGACTCCTACCTCTACGACATCACGCCGGGGGAGCGGGGCAGCGACGAGTGGATCCAGGCGCAGCGCACGACCGCTGCCGCGTTCGCCGCCGCTTGCGAGGAGCGTAGCGGGCCGCTGCTGCCCGAGGTCGGCACCCCGAGCGCCGCCCGTGATCTCGACGTGCTGCGCGCGGCGCTCGGCGACGAGACGCTGCACTACCTCGGCTACTCCTACGGCACGTTCCTCGGAGCGACCTACGCCGGGCTGTTCCCGGACCGGGTCGGCCGCCTCGTCCTCGACGGCGCGATCGACCCGGCGGCCACCTCGTTCGACGTGGTGCGCGAGCAGGCGAAGGGGTTCGAGAGCGCACTGCGCGCCTACCTCTCCGACTGCCTCCGCTCGGACGACTGCCCGTTCACCGGCACTGTCGACGCGGGGATGGCCCAGCTGAAGCGCATGCTCGAGGACGTGGACGCCTCGCCGATCCGGGCCGCCGACGGCCGTGAGCTCGGCGCGAGCACGCTGTTCACCGCGATCGTCTACCCGCTCTACGACGCCACGGCGTGGGGAGCGCTGAGCGAGATGCTGGCCGGCGTCCGCCGGGGCGACCCCGCGGTCGCGTTCCAGTACGCGGACGCCTACAACGGGCGCGACGCGGACGGCCGGTACGCGGACAACACCACCGAGGCGTTCCTCGCGATCAACTGCGTCGACTACTCCTACGACGCCGACACCGCCTCGATGCGCGCCGACGAGGCCGCTCTCGAGCAGGCCGCGCCGACGATCGGCCGCTACATGGCCTACGGCGACATCCTCTGCAGCGAGTGGCCGGCGGCGTTCGAGGGCTCCCGCGAGCCGATCACCGCGGAGGGCTCGGCGCCCATCCTGGTCGTGGGCACCACGAACGATCCCGCGACGCCCTACGTATGGGCGCAGGCGCTCGCGGGCGAGCTCTCCGCCGGTCACCTGGTCACCTACGACGGCGAGGGCCACACGGCCTACAACAAGTCGACGTCCTGCGTGAACGACGCGGTCGACGCGTACCTGCTCGAGGGGACCGTCCCGGAGGTGGATCCGCAGTGCTGACCGAGCAGGAGCGGTCCCGCGAGCAGCAGCCCGGGCTCCGCGAGCGCAAGCGCCTGGCCACGCGGCGGGCGATCGAGATCGCCGTCCTCCGCCTGGCGAGCGAGCGCGGGCCGGAGCGGGTGACCATCGACGACGTCTCGCGCGCCGCCGACGTCTCCACGCGCACCTTCTTCAACTACTTCGCCTCGAAGGAGGACGCGCTGGTCGGCGGGCTCCCGGTCATCGCCGACGAGACGGCGGCGGCGTTCGTCGCGGGCCGGGGCGCCGTGCTCGAGGACCTGCAGCGGGTCTTCGTCGCCGCGATGGAGGAGCCGCTCGAGGAGGATCGGGAGCTGCACGTCCTCCGCCGCGCGCTCTTCCGCGAGCACCCGCATCTGGTCGGTCTGAAGATCGCGGGCATGCGCGAGTTCGAGCTCGCGGTCGAGGGGCTCGTCGCCGAGCGTCTCGGCCAGGAGGACGACGACGCGGAGCGGGTGCGCAGCCGGGCGCGGATGCTGACGCTCCTCGGGCTCGCCGCCGTCCGCCACGCCTGGGCGGCCTGGGTCGATCACGACGGCCGGGAGGCCCTGCCCGGACGCATCGCCCGCTCCTTCGAGGAGCTCCGCGGCGCGCTCGCCTGAGCCGAGCGCGGCGGTCGCCGCCGCCGTCGCGGAGCCTCTGCTCGACCGCGCCGTCCTGATTCACGCCCGGGGGCGCGAGCAGGCTATGCTGTGTAATCGTGTCCGGGGCTCAGGCCCCGCGTGCACGCCGCCTTAGCTCAGTCGGCAGAGCGTCTCACTCGTAATGAGAAGGTCGTGGGTTCGATTCCCACAGGCGGCTCCCTCTCCCGTCATCCGCGACGTCCCGGCCGAATCCGCGAGTTCCCGGCCTCATCCGCGGCGTCCAGGTCGCGTCGAACTCGCGTCGCTACCCTGTTGCGGATGACCGACACGCCTCCTCCCCGCCGTCGCCGCACTCTCGTGGTCGCCGCGGTGCTCGTGGCCGCCGTGCTCGGTGGCGGCGCCTTCGGCGTGGGGACGGCCCTCGGCAGCGCCGCGGAGCCCGGGGCGCTGCCCGTCGCCTCGACCCCGACCGCCACCGCGACTCCCGCACCGACGCCGACGGCCACGGCGCGGCCCACCGCCGAAGCGGCGGCCGAGGCGCTCCGCACCTGCTCGGTGGCGGGGCTCGCCGCCGACCCGCGCCTGGGCTCGATGCAGGCGCGTGTGGTCGACGCCGCGACGGGCGAGGTCCTGTTCGACCGCGGGGGCGGGACCGCGTCCCGCACCGCCTCCGCCCTCAAGATCCTCACGGCCGCGTCGGCGCTCGCGGTCCTCGGCCCGGACACGCGCATCGCCACCACCGTGGTCCGCGGGAGCGAGCCCGGAAGCGTCGTCCTCGTCGGCGGGGGAGACCTCACCTTGACCCGGCTCCCGACCGGCCGGGAGTCGACCTACGCCGGAGCGGCCCACCTCGACGATCTCGCGGCGCAGGTCGAGAGCGCCTGGGAGGCCGACCCCTCCACCGCCGGGACGCCGATCACGTCGCTGGTGCTCGACTCCTCCCTCTACTCGGGCGAGACCTGGCAGCCGAGCTGGAACCGCAAGGAGCAGGTCGACGGCTACATGCCCGAGATCACGGCGCTCCAGGTGGACGGCGATCGCGAGGACACCACGGCCTCGACCTCCGAGCGCGGCACGGATCCGGTCGGCCGGGCCGGAGAGGCGTTCGCCGACGAGCTGGACGGCTCGCCCGTGGTCTCCACCGGGACCGCTCCCGCGGGCGCCGCGGTTCTCGGCTCGGTCGAGTCGGCCCCGGTCGGCACGCTCGTGCAGCAGATGCTGCTCGTCTCCGACAATGCGATCGCCGAGATGCTCGCGCGGCTCGTCGCGATCCGCACCGGCGCGGGCAGCGACTTCGCTGCCGAGCAGGCCGGTGTGCTGCAGGGGCTCGCCGGTTACGGTGTCGACACGTCCGGGATCGCGATCGTCGACGGCTCCGGCCTGAGCGACGACAACGCGGTCGCGCCGGCGTACTTCACCGAGCTGCTCCGGAAGGTGCAGGCCCGCGAGGGGCAGCTGGGGATCCTCCTGGACGGCCTGCCGGTGTCGGGCCGGACGGGCTCGCTCTCCTACTCCGACCGCTTCGCCGGCGACAACGCCGCGGCCGACGGCGCGGTGCGGGCGAAGACGGGCTGGATCGACACCGGCTACACCCTGGCCGGCGTGGTCACCGCGGCGGACGGCACCGAGCTGACCTTCGCGGTCTACGCTCTCGGCGACGTCTCCGACTCGGCGAAGACCGCGATCGACACTCTCGTGACGGGCGTCTACCGCTGCGGATCCTCGCTCTCCGACTCCTGACCCGGGCGGGTCGACCTCCCGCTCCTCCTCGCCACCTCCTCCCGGAAGGCCCACGATGACCACCGCACTCCTGATCGTCGACGTGCAGAACGACTTCACCGAGGGCGGCGCGCTCGCCGTCACAGGCGGCGCGGCCGTCGCCCGGGGAATCACCGAGCATCTGGCGGCGCACGCCGACCGCTACTCCGCGGTGCTGGCCTCCCGCGACTGGCACGAGGGCGATTCCGACAACGGCGGCCACTTCGCGGTGGAGCCGGACTTCGTCGACAGTTGGCCCGTCCACTGCGTCGCCGGCACGGACGGCGCGCGGTTCCACCCGGCCCTGGACACCGCTCTGATCGACGTGCAGATCCTCAAGGGGCAGGGCCGCCCCTCCTACTCGGCCTTCGAGGGCACGACGGAGGCGGGCGAGGAGCTCGGCGCCGTGCTCGCGGAGCGGGGCGTCACTGCGCTCGACGTCGTGGGACTCGCGACCGACCACTGCGTGCGCGCCTCGGCGCTCGACGCGCGACGGGCGGGGCTCGAGGTCCGCGTGCTCCAGGACCTGGTCGCAGGCGTCTCCGAGGAGGCGAGTGCCGCGGCGCTGCGCGAGCTGACGGAGGCGGGAGTCCGCGTCGAGCGGTCCGTCTGAGGGCTCGTCCCTCCACAGGGCTCACGGAGGCGCAGGTCCTCGCGGCTCCCGGCGACCCCGCCCCCGGAGCGATCGCCCGTCCTACACTGGGAGGACGAGAAGCTCCTCCCGGCGCGGTCTGCGCGCTCCGATCCGAAGAAGTGGTTCCCTCCTGTGACTGATTCCGTCGCGTCCCGCGCCGCCGAGACCGCTCTGCTCGCCCGCATCCCCACGCAGCTGCTGATCGGCGGTGAGTGGGTGGACGCCTCCGGCGGCGGCTCGATCGACGTCGAGGACCCGGCCACCGGAGCGGTCCTGGTCTCGATCGCCGACGCGACTCCGGAGGACGGGGTCCGGGCGCTCGACGCCGCCGTCGCCGCCGGTCCGTCGTGGGCCGCGACGGCGCCGCGGAAGCGGGGCGAGATCCTCCGGCGGGCGTTCGACCTCCTGCAGGAGCGCACCGAGGAGTTCGCGCTCCTGATGGCGCTCGAGATGGGCAAGCCGGTCGCGGAGGCGAGGGGCGAGGTCGTGTACGGCGGCGAGTTCCTCCGCTGGTTCAGCGAGGAGGCGGTGCGCATCAGCGGACGCTACGGTGTCTCGCCCGAGGGCAGCGGCCGGATGATCGTCTCGCAGCACCCGGTGGGCCCCTGCTACCTGATCACCCCCTGGAACTTCCCGCTCGCGATGGCGACGCGGAAGATCGCTCCGGCGCTGGCGGCGGGCTGCACCGTCGTCGTGAAGCCGGCCGAGCTCACTCCGCTCACCACGCTCGCCTTCGCGGCGCTGCTCGCCGAGGCGGGGCTCCCCGACGGCGTACTCAACGTGGTCACCACGTCCTCGGCGGGAGCCGTGTCGGCTCCGATCCTGTCGGATCCCCGCCTGCGGAAGGTGTCCTTCACCGGCTCCACTCCCGTCGGGCGCACGCTGCTGCAGCAGGCGTCCGAGAACGTGCTGCGGACCTCGATGGAGCTGGGCGGCAACGCGCCCTTCGTCGTGTTCGAGGACGCCGACCTCGACCGGGCGGTCGAGGGCGCGATGCTCGCGAAGTTCCGCAACATCGGCCAGGCCTGCACGGCCGCCAACCGCTTCTTCGTGCACGAGTCGATCGCCGAGGAGTTCGCCGCGCGGATCGTGGAGCGCGTGCGCGCTCTGCGCGTCGGCCGCGGCACCGAGGACGGGGTGACCATCGGCCCGCTGATCGACGAGCGCGCGGTCGAGAAGGCGTCCGCGCTGGTGGAGGACGCCGTCTCCCGCGGCGCGCGCCTGCTCACCGGCGGCGATCGGATCGAGGGGGCCGGCCACTTCTACCGGCCGACCGTGCTCGCGGGGGTCGACCGGGAGAGCGAGATCCTGCGCACGGAGATCTTCGGCCCGGTGCTCGCGATCGTGCCGTTCACCGACGAGGACGACGCCGTCGAGCTCGCCAACGACACCGAGTACGGACTGGTGTCCTACGTCTTCACGCGCGACCTCGCCCGCGGTCAGCGGATGATCGAGCGGCTCGCCACCGGGATGATGGGCCTCAACGTCGGCGTGGTGTCGAACGCGGCGGCGCCCTTCGGCGGGGTGAAGCAGTCGGGCCTCGGCCGCGAGGGCGGACTCGAGGGGATCCACGAGTACCTCAGCACCAAGTACACGCTCACCCCCGACCCCTTCGCCTGATCCGGTGGAGCGGATCGAGGTCACCGCGCTCGACGACCCGAGGCTGCGCGACTACGCCCACGCCACGGACGTCGCGCTGAAGAACGCCCGCGGCCCGCACGGCCTGTACATCGCGGAGTCGGCGCTCGTGCTCGAGCGTGCGCTCGCCGCCGGGCACCGGCCGCGCTCGGTGCTCGCCCTCGGCGGATCGGCAGGCGAGGCCGAGCGCCTGGTCGGCTGCTTCGACGTCCCCGTCTTCACGGGCCCGGGTGAGCTCCTGGCCGAGCTCACCGGGTACACCCTGCACCGCGGCCTGATCGCGGCGATGGACCGGCCCGTGCTGCCCGACCCGTCCGACCTGCTCGCGGGAGCGCGCCGCGTCGTCGTGCTCGAGGACGTGGTCGACCCGACGAACGTCGGCGCGATCTTCCGCTCCGTCGGGGCCATCGGAGCCGATGCCGTGCTGGTGACGCCGCGCTGCTCCGATCCGTACTACCGCCGCGCCATCCGCGTGAGCATGGGAACGGTCCTCCAGGTGCCCTGGACACGCGTCGGCGACTGGCCGTCGACGCAGCGGCTCCTGCACGGAGCGGGCTTCACGATCGCGGCGATGGCTCTGACCCCGGAGGCGGTGCCCCTGCGGGACTTCGCCGCCCGCGCTCCGGAGCGCGTCGCCCTCGTGCTCGGCACCGAGGGGCAGGGTCTCACCGCCGACGCGCTCGCCGCCGCCGATGTCGCCGTCCAGATCCCGATGCGGCACGGGATCGACTCGCTCAACGTCGCTGCGGCGTCGGCGGTCGCGATGTGGGCGCTCGCCGAGCCCTCCTGACAGGCGCGCCTGTGCCCCGTTGGGGGTGCCACTGGGGCGTGAGAGCGCGCCCAGCGCTCGCCGGAAGCATCGACTGCGCTACCGTGGCCGCACTCCTGCCCGCAGCCGTCACGAACGAGGTCGTCCATGCTCCTGCGCACGACGCTCCGCCCGCCCGTCGCGCTGCTCGTCGGAGTCGCGTTCGCACTGAGCCTCACCGCCTGCTCCGGTCCCGCCGCGGAGGTGCCGGACGGGTCCGTGCGCGACTCGGGCTCCGTCGCGACCGCCGCCCCGGCGCCCACCGGCACAGCCGATCCCGAGAGCGGCGCGCGCATGACCCGCCTGATCAGCGACTGCCTCGCCCGCTACGGCCTGAGCGACCGGCCGCCGCTCGCGAGCCCGCTCGCGGAGGAGGAGGTCCGCCTGGCGGCGCAGCGCGCCCGTGACGCCTACGACGCCACCCTGACCGACTGCTCGGCGCAGGCGCTCGCGTCCGGAGAGCCGAGCAGTGATCCGACGGGGGAGCCCGGCAGCGAGCCGACCGACGAGCCCGACGCCGACTCCACCCCCGCTCCGGCGGGCTGACCGTGCGACTCGAGGGGACGTCCGCGCTGATCGCGGGGGGAGCATCCGGACTGGGAGCCGCGACGGCGACGGCGCTCGACGCCGCAGGAGCGCACGTGGTCGTGCTCGACCTGCCGCACGCGGTGGAGGCCGCGCGTCTGCCCGCCTCCGTGCAGCTGATCGCCGGGGACGTCCTCGATCCGGACGCCGTCTCGCGCGCCGTGGCGGCGGCGGGGGAGCTGCGCGTCGCCGTGAGCTGTGCGGGCGTGGCCACACCCGGGCGGCTGCTCGGACGCGACGGGCCGCTGCCGCTCGAGCAGTTCGACCGGGTGCTGCGGATCAACACGACCGGGACGCTCAACGTGCTGCGCCTCGCCGCGGCGTCGATCGCCGAGCGGGAGCCGATCGATGGGGAGCGGGGAGTCCTGGTCACGACCGCCTCCGTCGCCGCCTTCGAGGGGCAGATCGGACAGGCGGCCTACGCCGCGTCGAAGGGAGCCGTGGCGGCGATGACCCTGCCGCTCGCGCGCGAGCTCGCGGCCCGGCTCGTGCGCGTGGTGTCGATCGCACCGGGCACGTTCGACACGCCCCTGCTCGCCGGGCTGCCGGACAGGGCCCGCGAGGCGCTCGGCTCGGCGACGCCGCATCCGGCCCGCCTCGGACGCCCCGAGGAGTTCGCGGCCCTGGTGCGGCACATCGTCGAGAACCCCATGATCAACGGCGAGACCATCCGGCTCGACGGGGCCCTGCGGCTGCCGCCGCGCTGAGGGACGAGCGGGCGCAGGCTGCTGGTCGAGACGTGCGGGCGTCTCGAGACGCCGCTGCGCGGCTGGTCGACCGGCATGAGGCGGCGGCGGTCGCGAGACGCCGCTGCGGCGCCCGTCAGACGAGCAGCTGGTGCTTGGCGAGGTCCCGGTAGAGCGGCGTCGACTCGACGAGCTCGGAGTGGGTGCCGACTCCCACGACCTCGCCCTTCTGCAGCACGACGATGCGGTCGGAGTCGACCACCGTCGACAGGCGGTGCGCGATCACCAGCAGGGTCCGGTTCTCGGCGACCGCGTCGATCGCCAGGCGCAGGCGCTGCTCGTTGAGGCCGTCGAGGCTCGACGTGGACTCGTCCAGCAGCAGGATCGGCGGGGCCGCCAGGAGCGCGCGGCCGATCGCGAGGCGCTGACGCTCGCCGCCCGAGAGCATCACTCCGCTCTCGCCCACCGGCGCGTGCAGGCCGAGCGGGTTGCGCTCGAGCACGTCGGTCAGGTTCACCGCCTCGAGCACCCGGAGGCAGTCGGCGTCGTCGGCGTCGGGGCGGCCGAGGACGAGGTTCTCGCGGATGGTGCCGGCCAGGACGGGGGCGTCCTGCTCGACGTAGCCGATCTGCGCGCGGAGCGCGTCGCGGTCGATGGCCGTGATGTCGACACCGCCGAGTCGGACGACGCCGGCCTCCGGGTCGTAGAACCGCTCGATGAGGGCGAGGATCGTGCTCTTGCCCGCTCCCGACGGCCCGACCAGGGCGGTGCGCTTGCCGCGCGGCACGGTGAAGGAGACGCCGCGCAGGACGGTGCGGTCGCGCTCGTCCGCTACGGCCGCCGCGTCGGGCACGGCGCCCTCCTCGTAGGAGAACACCACGTCCTCGAAGGAGATGGCCTCCTCCGCCACGCCGGCGCCGAGGCCGCCCGCGGAGGCGTCGCCGTCGCCCTCGATCGGCAGATCGATGATCTCCTGGATGCGGCCGAGGGCGCCCAGCGCCGAGTTCACCGAGGTGATGGCGCCGATGAAGTTGCCGAGCGGCATCACCATCATGAAGAGGAAGAGGATGAACGAGACCAGCTGGGCGATGTCGATCGCGCCGGACGCGACGCGGTAGCCGCCGACGCCGAGGACGGCGAGGAAGGCGACCTGCATGGCGATCCCCGCCACCGGCACCACGAGGGCCGAGACGTGCGCGACGCGGATCCCGAGGCGGTACGCCTCCGTCGCGTGCTGGTCGACGACCGCGATCTCGCGATCGGTGGCTCCGGCCGCGCGGATCGTCCGGACGGCGCTGATGGCGCGCTCGACGGCCGCGGCCAGATCGCCGACCTTCTCCTGGGCCTTGCGGCTGGCGGTGCGGATGCCGCGGCCGAGGGTCAGCGCGAGCCCGAGGGCCACCGCCACCACCGCCACGATGATCAGCAGCAGCACCCAGTCGATGACGGCCATCGCGATGATCGCGCCGACGAAGACGAGGGAGCCCGCGATCGAGTCGACGAGCCCCTGGGTCAGCACCGCGCGCAGGAGCGTGGAGTCGGAGCCGACGCGCGAGACGAGGTCGCCGGTGCGGCGCGCGTCGAACTCCCGGATGGGGAGGCGCAGCAGCCGGGCGACGAGGCGGCGGCGGCTCGAGAGCACGATCCCCTCGCCGGTGCGCTGGAGCAGGTAGTGCGCGAAGCCCGAGATCAGCCCGGAGGCCACGACCAGGCCGACGAGGGCCCACACCAGCGGGCCGAGATCGAGACCGGACTGGACCCGGGTGATGACCTGGCCGACGAGCAGGGGCTGGCCGAGGCTCGCCGCCGCTCCGAACAGGCTGAGGACCACGACGACCGAGAGGATGCCGCGGTGCTCGAGCAGGTAGGGCACGAGCTGCGAGAAGGAGGCGCGGGGTCCGTCGTCGCGGGAGGGTCGTCGTCCGCCGCGCCGGGAGGTGGTGGTGCTCATCGCCGTCCATTCTGCCCCGTCGTCGCTGCGAGCAGGCCGCCAGAGGGCGGGCCCGGTGCTCAGGGAGGGAGCGGAGACGCGGACGGCCCGCCGGGGGATCCCGTCGGGCCGTCCTCTGCAGGGAGTCCTACGAGACGTTGTCGTGGTACGACGCGTTCTTCGTCTCCTTGGAGAGCAGGAGCGCGATCAGCGTCAGCACGGCCGCGGCGCTGAGGTAGAGGCCGACCAGCACGGTGCTGCCGCCCGCCGCCCTCCAGAGCGCGACCGCGATGATCGGCGCGAGGGCCGCTCCGAGGATCGATGCGAGGTTGTACGCCATCGCCGAGCCGGTGTAGCGGACGTTGGTCGGGAACAGCTCGGGGAGGACGGCGCCCATCGGGCCGAAGGTCAGGCCCATCAGCGTGAAGCCGAGGATCAGGACGGCCATGACGCCCGCGAAGCCGGCGCTGAACAGGGGCACGAAGAGCAGGCCGAACACGAGGATCGCCGCGGTCACCACGAGCAGCGTCCGCCGGCGGCCGAAGCGCTCCGCGAGCGGGCCGGAGACGAGCGTGAAGATCCCGAAGAACACCACGCCGACGATCAGCATGACGAGGAAGTCGTTGCGCGTGTAGCCGAGGCCCGGAACCGCGCCGTCGACGGGTGAGGTGCCGTAGGTCAGCGTGAACGTGGTCATCAGGTAGAAGAGCACGTAGGTCGCCAGCATGATGAAGGTGCCCAGGATGAGCGGGCGCCAGCTGGTGATGAAGACGCGGGCGAGGGGCAGCTTGGCGACCTCGCCCTTCTCGACGACCTTCTGGAACGCGGGCGTCTCGACGAGCTTGAACCGCACGTAGAGCCCGATGATCACGAGCACGGCGCTCGCCAGGAACGGCACGCGCCAGCCCCAGGCCGCGAACGTCTCGTCGCTCATCGTGCTCGCGAGCACCAGGAACAGGACGTTGGCGACGATGAAGCCGATCGGTGCGCCCAGCTGCGGGAAGGTGCCGTAGATGGCGCGCTTGCCGGCCGGTGCGTTCTCGGTCGCGAGCAGCGCGGCTCCGGACCACTCGCCGCCGAGGCCGAGGCCCTGGCAGAAGCGCATCACGACGAGCAGGAACGGAGCGAGGAACTCCCAGCCGGGCGTGAGCGCGGTGGGCAGGCAGCCGATCAGGAAGGTCGCGACGCCCATGGTGAGCAGCGAGGCGACGAGGGTGCCCTTGCGGCCGATGCGGTCGCCGAAGTGGCCGAAGATGATCGACCCGATCGGGCGCGCGATGAACGCGACGCCGAAGACGGCGAAGGAGGCGAGGAGGGCCGTGGCCGGGTCCTCGTTGACGAAGAAGAGCGACGGGAAGACCAGGACCGCGGCGGTCGCGTAGGCGTAGAAGTCGTAGAACTCGATCGAGGTGCCGATGAGGCTGGCGAGGATGACGCGGCCGCGGGAGTTCTGCGGGGCGGCTGCTGGCGCGTCGGAGACGGCGGGAGAAGACATGAGGGAGAGGCTCCGTGTGGACGGCGACTCCCCCTGAGCCGGCGGGGCGGGGCGTCGATCGGGCGTCGCGGACCGCTGGGGCGAGGGGGAGGAGAGAGGGGCCGCTCGTGACGACCCGACCACTTTACTCCGTGTTCTCCCAGGTTCGTGTGCGGGCGGCCCCAGGACGGGGGCCGCCCGCAGTGGTTCAGCTGCGCAGCGAGCGGAGGAGCAGAGCGGTCGAGACCGCCGCCTCGGCCGCCTCGCGCCCCTTGTCCTCCTTCGAGCCGGGAAGGCCCGCGCGATCGATGCCCTGCTGCTCGGTGTCGAGGGTGAGCACGCCGAAGCCGACCGGCTTGCCCGTCAGGATCGAGACGGTGGTGAGCCCGGAGGTGGCGGCGTCCGAGACGTACTCGAAGTGCGGGGTGCCGCCGCGGATGATCACGCCGAGGGCGACGACCGCGTCGGCCCCCGCCTCCAGGGCCGCCTTCGAGGCGACGGGCAGCTCGAACGAGCCGGGCACGCGCACGAGCGACCAGGACGCTCCGGCCTCGTCGAGGGCTCGGCTCGCTCCGGCGATCAGGCCGTCGCTGATCTGCTCGTGCCAGGTGCCCGCGATGACGACGACGCGCAGTCCCGCGCCGTCGAGAGGGGAGGTGGTGGGGGCGCCGCTACCGGCCATTGCTACTCCTTCGTGGTGGCGCCGGCGATCCCGGCGTCGAGGGCGAGGCCGGAGATCCCGGCGTCGAGGGGGTCGTGGTCGAGGACGCTGTCGAGGGTGTGGCCCATGCGGTCGCGCTTGGTCTCGAGGTAGCCCTCGTTGAAGGCGCCGATTCCGACGACGAGCGGCACGCGCTCGGCGACGACGATGCCGCGGTCGGTGAGCTGGCGGACCTTCTCGGGGTTGTTGGTGAGCAGGCGCACCTCGGTGAGGCCGAGGTCCTCGAGGATCCCGACCGCCGCTCCGTAGTCCCGCGCGTCGGCGGGGAGCCCGAGGGCGAGGTTCGCGTCGAGGGTGTCGAGGCCGTCCTCCTGCAGGCGGTAGGCGCGCAGCTTGTTGATCAGGCCGATGCCCCGGCCCTCGTGACCGCGGAGGTAGACGACGACGCCGCCGTCCCGCTGGATCGTGTCGAGGGCGGCGTCGAGCTGGGGCCCGCACTCGCACTTCAGCGAGCCGAAGGCCTCGCCGGTCAGGCACTCGGAGTGCACGCGCACCAGGGCGGGCCGCCCCGCGGCGACCTCTCCCGCGAGGATCGCGACGTGATCCGCTCCGGTCTGCCGGTCGCGGTAGGCGCGGATCCGGAACGGGCCGTGGGTGGTCGGCACCGTGGTCTCGACCTCGAAGCTCACCCGCGCGCTCTCCGGGACCGCGACCGTGACGGGCACCTCCGCGTCGCAGTGGAACTCCTGCAGGTACGCGATGAGGGCCGCGACCGTGGTCACCGGCACGCCCTCGCGCTCGCCGAGGGCGATCAGGCCGGGCAGCCGCATCATCTCGCCGTCCTCGGCGACGATCTCGGAGATCGCGCCCACGGGGTACAGGCCGGCGAGCTTCATCAGGTCGACCGCCGCCTCCGTGTGCCCGTCGCGCTCGCGCACGCCGCCGTCGACGGCGCGCAGCGGCAGGATGTGGCCGGGGCGGTTCAGGCGGGAGGGGGTCGCCTCGGGGTCGGCCAGCACGCGGAGGGTGTGCGCGCGGTCGGAGGCGCTGATGCCGGTGGAGAGCCGGTCGGCCGCGTCGACGGACAGCGTGTAGGCGGTGCCGCGCGGGTCCTCGTTCTCGACCACCATCAGCGGCAGGGCGAGGCGGTCGGCGATCTCGTTGGTCATCGGCGCGCAGATGAACCCGGAGGAGTGGCGGACCATCCAGGCGATCGTCTCCTGGCTGGCGAGCTGGGCCGAGACGATGACGTCGCCCTCGTTCTCGCGGCCCTCGTCGTCCGCGACGATGATCGGGCGCCCGGCGCGCAGCGCCTCGACGGCCTCGGGGATGGTGGCGAGGCTCATGAGCGGGCCTCCGCGATCGAGCGCAGTGCGAGCATCCGCTCGACGTGGCGGGCCAGGACGTCGGTCTCGATGTTGACCTGATCGCCGATCGCGCGCGCGCCCAGCGTGGTGACGGCGAGCGTCTCGGGGATCAGCGAGACCTCGAACCACTGCTCCGGCTCGGCGGCGGGGCTGATCGCCGAGACGGTCAGCGAGACGCCGTCGACCGCGATCGAGCCCTTGTCGACGACGAGCGGAGCGATCTCCGCCGGCAGCGAGAACCGCAGCACCCGCCAGGCCTCGCCCGGTGCGATCGCGAGCAGCGTCGCCGTGCCGTCGATGTGGCCCTGGACGATGTGGCCGCCGAGCCGGTCGCCCACCAGCGCGGCGCGCTCGAGGTTCACGGGGTCGCCGACGCCCACGCCGTCGAGGGTCGACATCCGCAGGGTCTGCGCCATGACGTCGGCGGTGAAGCCCTGGTCGGTGTGCTCGACCACGGTGAGGCAGACGCCCGAGACCGCGATCGAGTCGCCGTGCCGCACGCCCTCGACGGCGAGGGGCCCGCGGATGCTGAGGCGGATCGCGTCGGCGCCCGCCTCGACAGCGGTCACGACGCCCTTCTCCTCGATGATTCCGGTGAACATCAGTGGGTCTCCATCTGCAGGGCGTGGGGGAGGCGGGCCGGGGTGCCGGCACCGCCCGCGGGGAGGACGTCGGGGCGCGCGGTCACGAGGAGGTCGTCGCCGAGGATCTCGACCGAGCGGAGGGAGAGGCGCCGGGCCCCGCCGATGCTCTCCACGCCGAGGTCGCCGAGCGCGAGGCGGGGGCCGCCGAGGAGCGCGGGCGCGAGGAACACGAGGTACTCGTCGACCAGTCCGGCGGCGACGAGCGCGGAGGCGAGGGTCGGTCCGGCCTCGACGTAGACGCTGCGGATCTCGGCGGAGTAGAGGTGCGCGAGGACCGCGGCGAGGTCGCGGGTGCGCTCGACCACGACGGCGCGGGGGTGCTCGTGCAGGCGGGCGCCCGGCGGCACGGGGCGCGTGCCGACGACGACGGGCACCGGCTGGTGGGCGAGGAGTTCGCCTCCGTCGCCGCGGGCGGTGAGCGCGGGATCGTCGGCGAGGACGGTCCCGGTGCCGACGAGGATCGCGTCGTGCGCGGCACGCTGCTCGTGCACGCGCTGACGGGCCGCCGCTCCGGTGATCCAGCGGCTGCTGCCGTCCGCCGCCGCGGTGCGGCCGTCGAGGGTCGAGGCCCACTTGAGCGTGACGAAGGGGCGGTGCAGGCGGGTCGCGGTGAGCCACGGGTGGAGGAACTGCTCTCCCTCCTCGGCGAGCACGCCCTCGATCACCTCGACGCCGGCCTCGCGGAGGGTGCGACCGCCGCCGGCCGAGCGCTCGCCCGGGTCCGGCACGGCGTAGACGACGCGGGAGACGCCCGCCTCGATCAGGGCGCGGCTGCAGGGACCCGTGCGCCCTGTGTGGTCGCACGGCTCGAGCGAGACGACGGCCGTCGCTCCCTCGGCGGCGCCCGCCGCGACGTGCGACAGGGCGTCGACCTCGGCGTGCGCGGTGCCGGCTCCGTGGTGCCAGCCCTCGCCGAGGACGGTGCCGTCGGGCGCGAGGATCACGCAGCCCACGCGCGGGTTGGGTCCGCGGGCGGGCCCGCGCTCGGCGAGCGCCAGCGCCCGGCGCATCGCGTGCTCGTAGTCGATCGTCATTCCCGGTTCTTCCGTTCGTCGCCGAACTCCGGGGTCTCGATCGACGGTGCGCGGGCACCGTCGCTCAGCATCGCGCGGTGATGCGCGACGCTCGTGCTGCCTCTCCTCCGGACTTTCACCGTCGGTCCTGGGGTTCCACCAGGTCAACCGCCGCCCCTCTCGAGGGGCTGCGGCTCGCGGACTGTGACCGCCGGTTCGGAATTCCCACCGACCCCGGAGCACGTGCTGTCCGGTCAGCCTACCCACCCGCCGCCCGGCGGGAGCCTCCGCGCGTCACACTCCCGGCGCACGGTCGGCTGGCGCGGGGCGGGCGGCGCTCGGACGCAGGGGCCGGGTCGCGCTCGTCGAGTCCCGCGCGGCAAAGGACGCCCGGCTCAGTGCCGGTGCTCGTCCACCCAGCGCGGGAAGGGGTCCGCGTACTCCGCCCAGGCGGCGGGGCCGGCCAGCAGCTCCTCGGGGGTGAGCAGGCAGCTCTGCAGGACGGCGGTCAGCCTCCCGGTGTCCAGGCCCGTCCCGAAGAAGGCGAGCTCCTGGCCGAGAGGCGCGTCCTCGTCCCAGCTGAGCAGGCTGGTCGGGTCCAGCGTCAGCACGTCGCCGGCGACCGACCACGAGCCGACCCGGTCGGCGCGCGTCGCCAGGCGCACCAGGCCGCGGGAGCGGAGGATGCGGCCCACCTTCTCCGCCACCAGCTCCCCGTGGACCGCCGTGCTCAGGCGGCCGGGGTGGAAGGGCAGCGGATCGCGGAACACGAACTCCTCGACGGTCGTGCCCGAGGCGCGGCGCCGCGAGGTCCCGTTGAGGGCGCACTGCCAGCCCATCGAGGAGGCGATCGCGTGCGCGCGCCGGGGGTGGAGCCTCCGTGGCGCCGCCGGGAGCTCACCGGCGGGGAGGAGATCGGCGGTGGGGGCGAGTGCTCGCAGGAGGTCGCGGACGAGTGCGGTCCGCTCGGGGTCGCTCTCGGAGAGGGGCTCGGCGAGGGCGACGAGGCTCGAGAACTCCAGGCGGGCGGCGAGGCGCTCCGCCGAGTCGAAGGAGGGGCCCGCGCCGCCGCAGAGCACGCGCAGGATCTCCTCCGTCGACGTCACGGCGACCACGTCGAGGATCGCGATGCGGGTGTCGGCGGGATGCCGCTGCGCGCAGAGGTGCTCGAGCACGAGTCCGATCTCGAGCGGGTCGGCCTGGCCATCGAGGGCGACGACCGTGTGACCGCGGTGGCCGTCGTCGGCGTCGGCCGCGAGGCGCCGGTGGAGCTCCTCGGCGAGAGCGGGACCGTCGGCGCCGGGCGGATCGACCTCGAAGGCGATCCGGGACTCGGGCCTGCCGGCGAGGAGCGCGGCGGTCCGCCCGGCGTCCTGGGGGTCGGTCGCGCTGACGAGGGTGACGGCGAGGACGGGGGGTGCGGGGTGGTGGGGCTCCATGGACCGCTACTCTATCGATAACAGTTCTCATTAACGACAGGAGCATCCGTGAAGGTCCGCAACTCCCTCAGGTCGATGAAGGCGCAGCCCGGCTCGCAGGTGGTCCGCCGCCGGGGCCGCGTCTTCGTGATCAACAAGCTGAACCCGCGCTTCAAGGCCCGTCAGGGCTGAGCGCCGACGGGAGGGTGCGAGCCCTCCCGTCGCGCACGGCCTCAGTGCTCGTCGTAGTGGCCGGCGTGAGCGGCGTGCTTGTGGCCGTCGTGGACGAAGTCCACGTGGTCGTCGTGCTGCACGGTCTCGTGGCCGCAGGCGTCGCCGTGCTCGTGGTCGGCGGTCGAGTGCTCGGCCTCCGACTCGTGCTCGTCGTAGTGGTCGCCGTGCAGGGCGTGGTGGTGCGTGCCGTGGACGTAGTCGACGTGGTCCTCGTGCTGCACGGCCGGATGGCCGCAGCCCTCGCCGTGCTCGTGCTCGGTGACGGGGTGCTCGGCGTGGAGATCGGTGGTGCTCATGGTGCTGCCTTTCCGGATGCGGGGGCCGCGGACGCGACGGGCTCGAGTCGACCAGATCCATAAACGCATTGCAATGGATGCGCCTAATCGAGAGCGATCATCGTTCCCGACAGGGACGGAGGTCACCCCTCCAGGGCGTGCCGGACAGCGTCGTCGACAATGTGCGTGACGTGGGTGTCGGCGACGGAGTAGTGCGCCTCGCGGCCCACGCGCTCGACCGCGACCAGCCCGGCGGTGCGGAGCATCCGCAGGTGCTGCGAGACCAGCGGCTGCGAGAGCCCGGTCACCTCGGCCAGCCGCCCGACCGTCGACGTCTCCTCGGCGAGGGCCCGGAGCAGGCGCAGCCGGGAGGAGGAGGACAGCACCTTGAAGAGCTCGGCGGCGGGTTCGAGGTCCTCGGTCATCTGCTCATGTAAGCAGAGGTGCATGCGCCGTGTCCGCGCGGCGCCCCGCGCGCCTCCGGCTACCCTCGGTGCGATGGACGAGGACAGGTACGGGCAGGACGTGCTCGCCGGCGACTGGCGCGCCCGCGGCAGGGTCGAGGTGGCGGTGGTCGAGGCCGAGCGCGATCTGGTGGTCGAGGAGGTCGCCTCCGGCTTCGTGGGTGCCGTGCTCGGCGTGGAGCTGCGGATGGTGCGGCTGGAGGACCGGTTCGGCAAGGTCCGCGTGTTCCCGCTGGGGCCCGGGTTCCTCCTCGAGGGGAAGCCCGTGTCGCTGAAGGCGCCCGGGCTGAAGCGCGACGCCGGCCTCGGTCGCGCGCGCTCCGCCTCCGGCTCCTTCCACGTCGCCGACGCGAAGGCGCGGGTCGCCCTGCCCAGCCGCATCTACGTCGAGGGACGGCACGACGCCGAGCTGGTCGAGAAGGTCTGGGGCCACGACCTGCGGGTCGAGGGCGTCGTCGTCGAGTACATCGAGGGCGTCGACAACCTCGACGAGCTGGTGCGCGAGTTCCGGCCCGGTCCGGGGCGCCGCATCGGCGTGCTCGTCGACCACCTGGTGCGCGGCTCGAAGGAGTCGCGGATCGCCGAGCAGGTCGCCGCCGGTCCGCACGGCGCCCACGTCCTCGTCGTCGGCCACCCCTACATCGACGTCTGGCAGGCCGTGAAGCCCGGCCGGATCGGCCTGGAGCGCTGGCCCGAGATCCCTCGCGGAACCGAGTGGAAGCACGGGATCTGCGAGGCGCTCGGCTGGCCGCACGAGGAGCAGGCCGACATCGCGCGCGCCTGGCAGCGCATCCTCGGCCGGGTGCGCACCTTCCAGGACCTGGAGCCGGCGCTGCTGGGCCGGGTCGAGCAGCTCATCGACTTCGTGACGGAGCCCGCATGACCCGGCACGCGGGCCTCGGCCTCGCCCTCGACGCCGTGCTCGTCCTGGTCTTCGTGCTGATCGGCCGCGGGAGCCACGACGAGGGGTCGGCGCTGATCGGCCTGCTCACCACGCTCTGGCCGTTCCTGGCGGCGCTCCTGCTCGGCTGGGTCGTCACGCGCTCGTGGCGCTCCCCGGACCGGATCGTGCCCGCCGGGCTCGTCGTCTGGGCGGTGACCGTCGCGGGCGGGATGCTCCTGCGGATCGCCTCCGGGCAGGGCGTGCAGTGGAGCTTCGTGATCGTGACGGCCGTCGTGCTGGCCGTGTTCCTCCTCGGCCGCCGCGCTCTGACGCGGCTGATCGCCCGCCGGCGCTAGGCGGACCGGCGGCTCAGCCCACCCGCACCCCGAAGTGCTCCGCGAACAGCGGCAGCAGCAGGCTGAGCTGCAGCTCGGAGAGGGTGGCGCCGCGGAGGCCGTCCAGCCCGGTGAGCACGTGCAGCTCGGCGCCGCGCAGATCGAGGTGCTCGATCCGGGCCCGGGAGAGATCGAGGGAGCGGACGTCGCAGTCGACCAGGCGCAGCCGCGTGCCGGTCGCACCCGCCAGGTCGAGCTCGTCGATCGTGCAGCGCTCGAGCAGTACGTCGCGCACCGCGGCTCCGCGGAGGTTCAGGTAGCCGAGCTTGCAGTCGGCCACGCGCACCTGCTCCCAGGTGCTCTCGTAGAGCTCGGCCGAGCCCAGCCGCGAGGCGAGCAGCTCGACGGATCGGAGCCGGCTCCGCGGCGCCGAGAGCCCGGGGACGTCCAGCCGCTCGAGCCGCGACTCCGCGATCGACGCGGCCCGCAGCTGGGCGCCGTCCAGGACCACTCCCTCCAGCACGCACTCGCTGAAGGAGGCCGCGGTGAGATCGGCGCCGGTGAGGTCGGTGCCGGCGAAGCGCAGCCCTTCGGCGTGCTCCTGGGCGCCCGTGTCCCCGGCGTACCCCTCGGCGAGGCCGTCGAGGAGGAGGGGGTCGAGCCGGGGAGGAGCGGTCGCGTCGCGCACGCGGCGAGCCTAGTGCTGGCACCATGGCGGCATGCCCCGCCTGCTCGCCGTGTGCCGCGTCGCCCGCCTCCTGCCCGACTCCGGCACGGTCGGCGTGACCGCGATCGACAAGCGGCCGGTCGAGGGTCCCGTCGGAGTGCGCGACCTGGGCCTCTACGGCGACGTGCAGGCCGATCGCGCGCACCACGGCGGCCTCGACAAGGCGCTCTACGCCTACTCCGACGAGGACGCGGTCTGGTGGGCGGAGCGCCTGGGGCGGCCGGTGGCCGCGGGGATGTTCGGCGAGAACCTGCGGATCGCGGGCCTCGACGTGAGCGGAGCCGTGATCGGCGAGCGCTGGCGGATCGGCGAGGCGGTCGAGGTCGAGGTGACGATGCCGCGGACGCCGTGCGCGACGTTCCAACGGGCCCTCGGAGAGCCGCAGTGGGTGAAGCGCTTCGCCGACGAGGGGCGCACCGGCGCGTACCTGCGGGTGCTGCACCGCGGATCGGTGGAGGCGGGCGACGCCGTCGAGGTCCTGAGCCGGCCCGGGCACGGCGTCCCGGTCGACCGCTGGTACCGCGAGCACAGCCCGGCGGACGCGCAGGCGCTCCTCGAAGCGGAGGAGGCGGGCGCGCTCCGGCCGGCTCCGGCGCTGCGGGCGTCGATCGAGCGGGCGCTCGCCTGACCCGGTCTACTCCCCGCGCGCCTCGCGCTTGAGGCGGCGCTTGACCGCTCGCTCCGTGAGCACCGTCAGGTAGTCCTGCACGGGCCGGTCCTGCAGGTCCGCGAGCTCCTCGCGCACGAGCGGCGCGACCTGCTCCTCGGAGTGGTCGGGGAACTTCTTGCGCACGTTCGCGGTCACGTCGCGCACCACCTGGTCGAGATCGAAGTCGGTCGTCATGCGGAGATCCTGGCCCCTCCAGGTGAACAGGAGGGGCACGGAGCCCACGGCCCCGCGCCCCTCCTCCGTGCCGATGGTCAGCTCGCGGCGACGGCGATCTCGTTCGGTGTGACGTCGAGCTCGCCCGTGGCGACGACCTCTCCCGTGGTGAGGTCGACGGCGTGGATGCTGTCGGCGGCCGGGTCGGTCACGTAGGCGATGTACCCGGCGACCGTGATCGCGGGGTGCGGGTCCTGCCACTCGACCGGGCTCTCCCAGGCGTCGACGACGGGGTAGGAGGCGGTCAGCTCGCCGGTCTGGGGGTCGAGGACGTGGATCGCGCCGTCCGAGGCGATCATGTACGCCAGGTCGTCGGGGCCGCGGGCGACGCCGCGGAAGGTGTACTCGACGCCCTCGGGCAGGTCGACGACGTCGAGGGTCTTCGCCTCGGTGTCGATCAGCGCCACGCGGTGCAGGAGGTAGCCCTCGGCGTCGCGGTCGTCCTTGTAGTCGCCGACGATGATCGGGCTGGTCTCGCTGACCCAGGCGTTGCCCATGCGGCCGTACGGCTGGTCCGGCGCCTCGAGCTTCGTGATCTCGCCGCCGTCGTAGACCAGGGCGCCGTTCTCGCAGCCGAAGACGACGACCTCGTTCTCGGCCGTGCCCTCTCCGTGGACACCGGGGCACTGGTCGTTCGTGGCCGTCACGGCGCCGGAGGCGTCGCGCACCTCGATGCCGGTGCGCCCGTCGGCGTCACCGACCGTGGTGAGGAAGGTGCCGTCCTCGAGGACGATAGAGACGCCGTGGTGCGCCTCGACTCCCGGGATGGTCTCGGTCTCGGGCATCCCGTCCGAGGACGCCAGGTCGGCGGCCTCGAGGACGGTCGTGTCGCTCGTGCCGTCGGCGTAGAGGACGGTCTTCCCGGCGTGCCGGACGACGTGGCCCGGGGTGTCCGCGGGGAAGACGATGTCCGTCAGCTCCGGCTCGCCGCTGGTGCCGGCGGCGGTGTCGAGGAGCTGGAACCCCTCGCTCATGGTGACTATGACGTGGCGGTCGTCGCCGGCGGGGTTGAGGCGGGTGAACTCCTCGGAGTCCAGGTCCGCGACGGTCTCGAGGGTCTCGCCGTCGAGGACGAGGATGCCGCCCTCGTAGGCGACGGCGACGCGGGCGCCGGCGGCCGCCGCGGCCTCGGTGGCCGGCGCGGTGGACGCGGAGGACTCGGCGGCCGGGGTCGAGCTCGACGAGCAGGCCGCGAGGACCGTGATCGAGCAGGCGGCGATCAGGCCGAGGCCCGCCCGCCGGACGTGGGGATTCTGCATGGGTGCTTCTTCTTCCTGGTGGTGGATCGGAGGGCTCACGGGGAGAGCCCGGTGGCGATGCGCTGCGTGTTGACGCGCATCATGGCGAGGTAGTCGGGAGCGCCGCCCTCGGGCCCCGTCAGGGACTCCGTGAACAGCTCGACCACCTCCACGCGGATGTCGGCCTCGCTCGCGAGCGCCTGGACCAGGCGGTCGGGAGACGAGGACTCCGCGAAGATCGTGGGGACGCCGGTCTGCTCGACCGCGTCGACGAGATCGGCGAGGTCGGAGGCGGACGGCGCCGCGAGGGTCGTGCCTCCCGGGATGACGGCGCCGACGACGTCGAAGTCGAAGCGGTCGGCGAGGTACCCGAAGACGTGGTGGTTGGTGACGAGGGCGCGGCGCTCGGCGGGGATCGCGGCGAACGCCGCGGCCATCTCGGAGTCGAGCCGCTCGAGCTCGGCGCGGTAGCCGGCCGTCCGGTCCCGGACGGCGGCCGGATCGACGCCGTCGAGCGCGGCGAGCACGGGCCCGAGGGAGTCGACGACGTCGATCATCCGGCCGGGGTCCGTCCAGAAGTGCGAGTCCGGGCTCCCCTCCGCGTCGCCCTCGCTGTAGTCGAGGACGTCGACGGCGTCGCCGGCGACGAACGCGGGGACGTCCTCACCGGAGGCCTCGTCGAGGTGCTGCTGCAGGCCCTCTTCGAGTCCGAGCCCGTTCGAGACGACGAGGTCGGCGGAGCGCAGGCGCGCCGCCTCCTGCGCCGAGATCTCGAAGGAGTGCGGGTCGGTGTCGGGCTTCATCAGCGTGACGACCTGCGCCTCGTCGCCGACGAGCTCGCCCACGACGTCGCCGAGGATGTTGGTGGAGACGATGACGAGGGGCCTCTCGTCCTCCTCCGCGGACGTGCAGCCCGACAGGAGCAGGACCGCCGCGGCGGACGCGAGGGCCCAGCGGCGCCTCATCGGCCCGTCTCCGCCGTGAAGGCCGGCTCGGTGGCGGTCTCGAAGGTGCGGGCGAGGCGCGCGCCGTCCGCGTAGTCGATCTCGTGCAGCTTCCGCTCGGCGGGTGCGCTGAGGTAGGCCCGCTGCTGGTCGGCGATCAGGACGGGCCGCGAGCCGTCCGCGGTCGTGTCGGCGACGAGGGGCGCGGTCTCGGCGAGGACCGCGCCGTCGGAGCCGTCGAGCACCAGCACGCGGCCGTCGGCGGCGAGGGCGAGGACGGTCTCGTCCGCGTCGTCCACCGCGGTGACCTGCGCCAGCGGGGCGGGAGAGGGGAGGAGGCTCCAGGAGCGCTCCCGGGTGTCGAGGAGCCAGATGCCCGCGTCCCCGGCGAGGCCGGCGACCGTGGGGCGGCCCTCGCGGTTGTCGAAGGAGGCGGCGGGTGGCGCGGTGGTGCCGGCGGGGTAGGGGATCCGCTCGACGATGAGCTCCTCGTCCTCGATCGACGCCAGGAGTGCGCCGTCGGAGCAGCCGATGACGGCGCCGACGCGGGTGGTGATCGTCCCGGCGGGGTCGGGGCAGGCCTCGCGGAGGCCCGTCGGCTCGCCGTCCGAGTCGTAGCCGGCGACGGCCGCTCCGGATCCGGACCCCTCGGTCACCAGTGCGGACGAGCCGACGGGCACGACCATCCCGGGTCCGGGCTCGACGTCCTTCCGGAACCGCTCGACGATCGCGCCCTTCGACAGCGCCTCGGTGTCGAGGAGGACCGCCTCGCCGGAGTCGGGGAAGAAGAGTCCGGTTCCGCCGGTGGTCGAGAGGTTCGTCGTGGCGACGACGGCCGTCCCGGAGCCCTCGACCGTGCCGATCAGGCGGGGGTCCGCGCGGTAGTAGTGGAAGTGGTCGACGTGGTCCCAGGTCCACACGCCGCTGTCGACGATCTCGACGCCCGCATCGGTCTGGGCGAAGAGGTAGCGGCCGTCGGTCGTCATCGCGCTCGGTGCGCCGATGGTGCCGAGGCCGGTGACCGTCTCGTCGAGGAGGTCGAGGTGCGACACGGCGCCCGACGGGTCGATCGTCGTCAGCCCCAGGCGCGGCTCGGCGAGCTCGGCGGCGTTCGCGACGGCGCCGTGGCCGGAGCCCGTGTCGTCCGCGGCCGGCGCGGAGGCATCGGTCGAGCAGGCGGCCAGGCCCAGCGCGAGAGCGCCCAGGAGGACGGTGGAGGCGGTGGTTCGGGAGTGCACGGAGTCCTTTCGAGGGTGAGCGGGGGAGGGGCGGTGCCGGCAGGGCCTCATGCGGCGACCGGCTGAGGGCCCGACCGGGACGCGAGGGCCGACGCGGCCGAGCGGACCGCCCAGGACACCGCGGCGACCGCGATGGCCGTGCCGGCGACCGAGGCGCCCGCGGCCGTGGCCGCGTGCCAGGAGACGAGCAGGCCGACGAGCACGGAGGCCGCGCCGAGGATCGACGCGAGCAGCATCCGGGTCGGGATGCGGGTGGTCCAGTGCCCGGCGGCCACCGCGGGAGCCAGAAGGAGCCCGACGACGAGGAGCGAGCCGACCGCCTGGTAGGAGGCGACGACGGCGAGGGTCACCAGGCCGACCAGCGCGGCCTGAGCCGAGCGCGGACCGAGCCCGAGCACCGCGGCGATGCGCGGATCCAGCGCCAGGGCGACGAGCGGGCGGTGGAAGGCCGCCGCGACGAGGAGGCCGGCTCCGGCGGCGGCGGCGAGCACCCCGATGTCGACGGGGGTGATCGCGAGGATGTCGCCGAAGAGGATCGAGGTCGCGTCCGTGGCGAAGCTGCCCGAGTGCGAGATCACGATGACCCCCAGCGCCAGCATGGCGACGAAGAGCAGGCCGATGCTGGTGTCGTAGGACAGTCGTCCGCGCCGCTGCAGGGCCGCGATGCCGAGGCTCATCAGCACCGCGCTGGCTGCGCCGCCCACGAGGACGGGCGCGCCGAGCACCGTCGCGAGGGCGACGCCGGGGAGCATCCCGTGGGCGAGCGCCTCGCCGAGGAAGGCCATCCCGCGGAGCACCACCCAGGTGCCGACGACGCCGCAGAGGACCGCGACGAGGACGCCGCCGAGGAGGGCGCGCTGGAGGAAGTCGAGAGCGAACGGCTCGAGGATTCCGGCGAGGAGGCTGGGCATGGTGCCCGACCGTACACGATAATGAGAACAGTTATCACTCCTGTACGCTCGTCGGGATGGACGTCTCACCCCTGCCCGAGCCCCCGGTCCGCCTCCGAGGCGCTCACGTCGACTTCGGCTCCCGCCGCGCTCTCACGGGGGTCGATCTCGACGTCGCCGCGCGCTCGCTGACCGTGATCGCCGGGCCGAACGGCGCCGGCAAGTCGACGCTTCTGGAGGTGATCGCGGGAGTGCGTCCACTGACGTCCGGCACGCGGGACGTCACCGGAGCGATCGCCTTCGTGCCGCAGCGGGCGTCGATCCCGGACCTCCTCCCGGTGACGGTGCGCGACGTGGTCGCGGTGGGCACCTGGGGTCGGCTCGGCCGCCTCCGCCGCAGCGACGCGCGCGCGGCGGACGCGATCGCCACCGCGCTCGAGCGGATGGAGATCGCCGCGCTCGCCCGGGAGCCCTTCGCGGTGCTCTCCGGCGGTCAGCGGCAGCGGGCGCTCCTCGCCCAGGGGCTCGCCCGCGGGGCCGGCCTGCTGCTCCTGGACGAGCCCACCACCGGTCTCGATTCAGCGAGTGCGGAGCGGATCCGGTCGGTCCTGCGCGCGGAGGCGGACCGCGGCGCGACCGTGGTCTGCGTCTCGCACGACCCCGCCGTGCTGGCCGACGCGGACCGCGTCGTCGGACTCGTCGACGGGGCCCTCGCTCCAGCGGACCGATCCGTCACCCGCGGCCCGTGAGGCGAGGGCGCACGGGCCGTCCGTGACGGATCGCACCCGAGCGACGGCCCGCGGGCTGGGAGGATGGGGGGATGACCTCGACGCTGCTCGACCGGATGCCGACGCCCGACGCGGACGGGCGCGTCGACGACGACGCGGTCTACCTGGCCTTCACCGAGTGGGCGGAGTCGCGCGGCCTCCCGCTCTACCCGGCGCAGGACGAGTCCATGCTCGAGATCGCCTCCGGCTCCAACCTGATCCTCTCGACGCCCACCGGCACCGGGAAGTCGCTCGTCGCGATCGGCGCGCACGCCGCGGCGCTCGCCTCCGGACGCCGCAGCTTCTACACGGCGCCGATCAAGGCGCTCGTCTCCGAGAAGTTCTTCGCGCTGGTCGACGTCTTCGGCGCCTCCAACGTCGGGATGGTCACCGGCGACTCCTCGGTGAACGCCGACGCGCCGATCATCTGCTGCACGGCCGAGATCCTCGCGAACCTCGCGCTCCGGCACGGCGAGGACACCCCGGTCGACCAGGTCGTGATGGACGAGTTCCACTTCTACGCGGACCCGGCGCGCGGCTGGGCGTGGCAGGTGCCGCTGCTCACCCTCCCGCACGTGCAGTTCGTGCTGATGTCGGCCACCCTCAGCGACGTGACGGCGCTCGCCGCCGACCTCAGCCGCCGTACGGGCCGGGAGACCGCCCGGGTCACCGGCGTGGAGCGCCCGGTGCCGCTGCACTACTTCTACGAGATCGCGCCGATCCACGACTCCATCGAGGAGCTGCTCTCGACGAACCAGTCGCCGGTCTACGTCGTGCACTTCTCGCAGGCGGCCGCTCTCGAGCGTGCGCAGGCGCTCACCAGCGCGAACATCGCCACCCGCGAGCACCGCGACCGCATCGCCGAGGTGATCGGCGGCTTCCGCTTCACCACCGCGTTCGGCAAGACCCTCTCCCGGCTGCTCCGGCTGGGGATCGGCGTGCACCACGCGGGCATGCTGCCGAAGTACCGCCGCCTGGTCGAGCAGCTCGCCCAGCAGGGCATGCTGCGCGTGATCTGCGGCACGGACACCCTCGGCGTCGGCATCAACGTCCCGATCCGCACCGTGCTGCTCACCGCGCTGACCAAGTACGACGGCACCCGGACCCGCCAGCTCTCGGCCCGCGAGTTCCACCAGATCGCCGGCCGCGCCGGTCGCGCGGGGTACGACACCGCCGGGACCGTGGTCGTGCAGGCCCCCGAGCACGAGTCCGAGAACCGGAAGGCTCTCGACAAGATGGGCGACGACCCGAAGAAGCGGAGGAAGTGGGTCGCCAAGCGCGCGCCGCAGGGCTTCGTCAGCTGGGGCGAGCCGAGCTTCCGCAAGCTCGTCGACGCCGAGCCCGAGACGCTGACCTCGCACATGACGATCACCTCGGCGATGCTGCTGAACGTGATCGCCCGCGGCGGCGACGCCTACGCGAACGTGCACGCCCTGATCTTCGACAACCACGAGCCGTGGAAGCGGCAGCTGCAGCTCGCCCGCCGGGCGCTCGGTATCTACCGGACGCTGCGGGAGGCGGGCGTGGTCGAGCAGAGCGTCGGCGCCGACGGCGTGACCCGCATCCGCCTGACCGTCGACCTGCAGCCGAACTTCGCGCTCAACCAGCCGCTCTCGCCGTTCGCGCTGGCCGTGTTCGACGTTCTCGACCCGGAGTCGCCGAGCTTCGCGCTCGACGTGATCTCGGTGCTCGAGGCGACCCTCGACGACCCGCGCCCGATCCTGGGGGCCCAGCAGTTCCAGGCCCGCGGCGAGGCCGTCGCCGCGATGAAGGCCGACGGGATCGAGTACGAGGAGCGGATGGAGCTGCTCGAGTCCGTCACGCACCCCAAGCCGCTCGAGGAGCTCCTCGAGGCGACCTTCGAGACCTACACCGCGGCGCAGCCGTGGGTGAAGGACTTCGAGCTCTCGCCGAAGTCGGTCGTGCGCGACATGTACGAGCGGGCGATGTCCTTCGGCGAGTACACCGCGTTCTACAAGCTCTCCCGCTCGGAGGGACTGGTGCTGCGCTACCTGTCCGACGCGTTCCGCGCGGCCCGGCAGACCATCCCCGACGAGCTGAAGAACGAGGAGCTGCACGACCTGATCGAGTGGCTGGGCGAGCTCGTGCGCCAGGTCGACTCCTCGCTGGTCGACGAGTGGGAGGAGCTGGTCAATCCGGCGCTCCACGCGGCGGACCAGGCGATCGTGCCGCCCGCTCCGCGCCGCCTCACCGCGAACCACCGCGCCTTCCGCGTGCTGGTGCGCAACGAGATGTTCCGCCGGGTGACCCTCGCCGCCCTCGACGACCACGAGGCGCTCGGCGAGCTCGACGCCGCCGCCGGCTTCGACGCCGACGCGTGGGGCGCCGCGCTGGACGACTACTACGACGAGCACGACAGCATCGGCATCGGGCCCGACGCCCGGGGGCCGAAGATGCTGCTCGTCACGGAGGAGCCGACGCAGTGGCTCGTGCGGCAGATCCTCGACGATCCGGCCGGCGACCACGACTGGGGGATCTCGGCGACCGTCGACCTCGCCGAGTCGGACGAGCAGGGTGCGGCCGTCGTCCGCGTCACCTCGGTCGGCCGCCTGGACTGATCAGCGGCCGCGCTTCTCCCGGCGCTGCATCTCGGCGGCGATGTCCGCCTCGGTGATCTCCTTGCGGGCGGGACCCCAGATCGACGCGGCCTGGCCGACGACGCCGATCCCGATCCCGATCATCGGCCAGATCGGCCAGAAGTAGCCGTCGGCCCCTGTGCCGACCCAGACGGCGGTCGTGATCGCCGAGACGCTCGCCCATCCGCCGAGCGATCCCAGGAAGTCGCGGCGCCGCTTGACCTCGCGCACGGCGAGCGCGCGCTCGGCGTCCTCGACGCGGGCGGTCTCCACCTCCTCGCCGGAGGCGGCCGCCGGGACGACCTCCGCGGACCGGTCTCGCCGGGCGGACGGATCCGGAGTTCCCCACTCGTTCGTCATTCGGCCAGCCTACGCACGGGCCGTCGGAAGCGGTACGCGGGCTTCAGGCGGCGGTACGCGGGCTCAGGCGGCGGTACGCGGGCTCAGGGGGCGGCCGCCTGCTCCGGCTGGCAGTGCGGGCACCACCAGGTGCGGCGCTGCTCGGGGTCGTCGCGGACCTCGTCGCGGACGAGCACCGTCGTGCCGCAGCGCAGGCACGGGCGCCCGGCGCGCCCAGCGACCCAGTGCCGCTCGCCGCGGCGGGTGTCACCGGTGGTGGTCTGGAACATCCCCGGGATCGTGACGGAGGCGCGGAGGCCTCTCGCCGCGGTCGCCACGAGGGCGCGGACGTCGAGGGAGCCGATCGGCCGCCAGGGCCAGACCCCGCGGAGGAAGCAGACCTCGTTGGCCCAGAGGTTGCCGAGACCCGCGAGGCAGCGCTGGTCGAGGAGTGCGGCGACGACGGGCCGGTCCGGGAGGCGGGAGAGGCGCCGGACGGCCTCGTCGGCGTCCCAGTCCGCGCGGAGCGGGTCGGGCCCGAGGTGCCCGACGGCGCGCGGCTCGTCGCGGGTGGCGAGGAGCTCGACGACCGGGAGGTCGATGCCCCACACGGTCGAGTCGTCGTCGAGGCGGAGGCGGACGCGGACGTCCTTCTGCACCGAGCGGGGGACCGCTCGGCCGGGAGCGGTCACGGTCCAGGAGCCCTGCATCCGCAGGTGGGTGTGCAGGGTCGTTCCGCCGGAGAAGCGGGTGAGGAGGTGCTTGCCGTGGGTGTCGTGCTCGAGGATCCTCAGCCCGGCGAGGGAAGTGCCGACCGCGTCCCCGGAGCGCAGCTCGCCCTCGAGGACGGTGCGACCGTCCGCCGCCCGCCTGAGGCGGGCGGCGAGACGGTGCACACTGTCTCCCTCGGGCATCCCCGAACTCTAGGAGCCGGAGCTCGTCGAGGTCAGGGGTCGCGCGGGATCAGGCGCCGCGGTACGCCTGCTTGTAGACGCGCTCGGTGCCGTCGGGCGCGGTGACCTCGATGGTCGCCGTGCCGGCCTTGATGGGCGTGAAGACGGTCACGGTCTTCACCGTGAACGACTGGCCGGGCTTGACCGTCTTCTTCGTCTTGCTGCCGTACGCCGTCGTGATCTCGATCGAGACCGTCTCGTCGCCGTTGTTCACCGCCGACACCGTCAGCGTCCGCACGACGGCGAGGCGCTTGGTGGAGGCGGTGGTCGCGACGTCGATGACCGTGACGGGCTCGGGCTCCGGGTCCGTCCGGGTCTCGGGCAGGTCGAGGCCGACGACGACCGGGTCGTGGTCGCTGGAGCGGTACGCCGAGGTGTCGTAGAAGATCGTCGCGTTGTAGTCGTAGCGGCTGTACTCCAGTGCCACGGACTCGCCGCTGTTGATGTTCCAGGTGTCGACCCCGGTGACCGTCCTGTCGGCCGCGGGCGAGGCGAAGACGTGGTCCAGCGAGCCGACCGCGCCGTCGAACGAGTACGAGTACTTGCCGTCCTTCGCACCCTGGTCGATGTAGCCGGCGTCGGTGATCACCTTCACCGGGTCCTCCTTCGAGTAGGCGTTGAAGTCGCCCAGCAGGTAGACGAGCTCGGTGGCCTTCTCGGTGCGGAGGCGGTCGGCGAAGGCGACGAGGGCGGTCGCCTGCTTCACGCGCGAGGCGTTCGAGGCGCCCTGGCCGTCGCCCTGGTCGGCGTCGGCGCCGGATCCGGAGCCCTTCGACTTGAAGTGGTTCACGATCGCGACGAACTCGCTGGCGCTGTCGCCGAGGAGGCGGAACTCCTGGGCGAGGGGCTTGCGGGCGTTCGAGAAGTTCACCGTGTCGTTGAGCACGACGGACTCGCCGACCGGCTCGATGACGGCCTTCTTGTAGATGAAGGCGGTGCGGATGACGTCCTCGTCCGCGAGCGCGGGGAGCGCTGCGGGGGAGGGGACGTAGGCCCAGACCTCGGAGCCGGCCGCCGTGTTCAGCGCGGCGGTCAGGGTGGCGAGGGCCTCGTCGCGCGGCTTGCCGAACTTGGCCGAGTTCTCGATCTCCTCGAGCGAGACGACGCCCGCGCCGAGGGTGTTGATCGCGGTCACGATCTTGGCCTGCTGGCGCTCGAGGTCATCGGCGTTCGCCGCTCCGCGGGCGTCGCAGCCGCTGTTGACCGTGACGGGGTCGCCGTCGCGGTCGGTGTAGAAGGTGCAGCCGGTGATCGAGTCGCCGGTGGTGGAGAAGTAGTTGAGCACGTTGAAGGACGCGATCGAGAGGTCGCCGCCGACGGCCTCGGGCTTCGCGGTCCGGGTGTTCGCGAAGGTCGCGGGCTGGACGGTCGCGGCGTTCTCGACGGTCAGCTGCGTCGTCGGCTGGAAGGACCAGCCGCCGTTGCGGTAGTCGAGGACGACCGGGGTCGTGAAGGTCGCCGGGGCGCCCACGCGGATCGGCTCGGCCGGGGTGAGGTAGGGCAGCGGGATCGCCTTGTTCGCCGCGGCGCCGAGGAAGTTGATCGAGGCGCCGTCGTCGAGCACGATCGCGCGCGCGGCGTTGTCGGCGACGACCGCGGCCAGCTCCGGCGTTCCGGGGCGGGCGACCTCGGTCGGCGTGAGCAGCGGGGACGTGCCGGCGGCGAGGCCGACCGAGCCGAAGCTGTTCAGGTCGAAGGTGTCGGTGACCGTGTAGGCGCCCTGCGGAGCGATCAGCATGCTCTCGAGCACCTCGCGCTCGGCGGCGGTGCCGGGGAGCGCGACAGCGGCCGGGACCGGCGCTGCGGCGGCGCCGTCGAGCTTCACGACGGTCGCGGCCGAGGTCGGGGTGAGCTCGGTCAGGCCGTTGTACTCGCTCACCTCGCCGGTGATGCGCAGGTGGTCGCCGATCGCGACCGACCCGACGGAGGCGGAGGAGAAGACGAAGACGGCGTCGGAGGCCGTGCGCGAGCTCTCGCCGCCGGTGCCGGGGGTCTGGATGACGTAGCCGTTGTAGCCGCCGGACGGGTAGCGCGCGGTGACGACGCCGGAGGTGGTGACGGTGCTGCCGACGAGCGGCGACGCGTCGCCGGTGCCCTGGATCTCCGCGATGGAGACGGCCGGGATCTCGGCCGGAGGGGTCGTCGGGGGAGTGGTCGGCGGGGTCGTCGTCGGCGGCGAAGTGGGCTCGGGCTCGGATCCTCCGCCCGCGGCCTGAGGGGTCGGTGCGCCGAGCGCGAAGTCGGCCGAGTTGACGTCGGTGTCGCCGGTGGCGGTGTCCGCGCGGGCGATCGTCTGGGTGAGGGAGGGCACCGTGGCGACGGACGACTCGAAGGTGTTCGAGGTGCCGTAGCCGACGAGGTCGATCACCGCGTCCGGCTGGGCGGCGGCGCCGGTGGGCGGCGCCACGAGCGCCGAGGTCCCGTCGACGAGGAAGAGGGTGCCGCCCGCGGCGGCCATGTTGAGGCCGTTCGCGCTCTGGTCGGGCGTCGGCAGGGCCGCGCCGTTGGTGCCGTTGCTGGCACCGGCGAGCAGGAAGTGGCCGCCCGCGGGCACCGAGCCGGTGAGCGGCACGGTCGTGGTGGGGTTCGCGGTGCCGGTCGCCGAGCGGTACTGGATCGAGAGGCCGCCGAGGGCGATCTCGGCGGCGGTGGGGTTGTAGAGCTCCACGTAGCGGTTGCTGAACGCGGCACCGGCGGAGCCTCCGCGGGCGAAGACCTCGCTGATGACGAGCTCGTCGCCCGAGGGCGCGGCCGCGGCGGAGGTCGCGACCAGCGGAGCGGCCGCCAGGGCCAGTCCGGTCAGGGCCGCCAGGCCGAGCCCGCGCCTCCGGCGGCGGTCGGGCGGGGTGGGAGAGTCGGGCATGGTGGTCCTCTCGATCGCCGCTCGGAAGAGCGGTCGCAGCGTCGTCGCCGCGCGGCGCGGCCAGCGCACCCCCGGAAGGGACACGCATGGTCACGCTATGCAGTGCGGGTGCCCGGCCTGTGAACCGGACGTTTCATGAACGTAAACTCATCCACCGACATCGGGGCGCGCGGGTGCCGCTCGCGGCGCGTTCGCGGCTTCGCGGGCCACACTCGTCGGATGATCTCCTTCGAGCTGGCCCGTGCCCTGCGCACGGCGGGCGTGCGCTGGACGCCCCGCACCGGTGACCGCTTCCGCATCGAGCGGGAGGGCTTCGACGGCGACGTCTTCACCGTCAGCGACATGACCATCGAGGCGCACGAGTACCCGAGCGGGACCGTCCTCGGCTTCAACGGCACCACGGAATGGGCGCTCGACTCCGTCTCCCTGGAGGACTCGCTCTGGCTGCCGCGGGAGGACCAGCTGCGCGAGCTCCTCCGCGGGACCTTCCGCTCCCTCCGTCGCCTCGCCGAGCCGGAGACGCGGTTCGCCGTCGAGGTCGAGCTCGGCGGCCGGGCGCGGACCTTCGAGGACGCGGCGGCCGAGAACGCCTACGCGGAGGCACTGCTCGCGCTGGTCAGCTCGGTCGCGGTCGACCTCGACGACGTGGACGAGCTGGACGCGGCCGACGAGCCCGACCGGGCGGCCGAGCGGGCCTGAGGCTCCGTCCGACCCCGACCCTCCGCATCCGGCGGGGCTAGGACGCCGCCTTCTCCGCCGCCGCGGTCTTCTTCGGGGTCCGCTTCTTCGCAGGCGCGTCGGCGCCCTTCTCCGGGTCGGCTCTCTTCGCCGCGGGCTTCTTCTTCGCGGCGGTCGTCGCCGGAGCCTTCGGCGCCTTCTTCGCGGCCTTCTTCTCGGCGGGGGCCTCCTCCGCCGGCGTCCCCTTCGCCCCGCGGCTGCGCTCGACCGAGCGCTTGAGCGCCTCCATCAGGTCGAGCACCTCGCCGCCGCCCTCCTCCTCCGGCGCCTCGCCGAAGGTCGCGGCGGTGTCGAGGGCGTCGCCCTGCTCGATCTTGGCGTCGATCAGCGTGCGCAGCTCCTCCTGGTACGCGTCGTGGAACTTCGCGGCGTCGAAGTCCTCGGAGTAGGAGTCGACCAGGTGCGCCGACATCTCGAGCTCGCGCGCCGCGATCCGGGTGCTGCCCTCCAGCGACGGGAACTCGACCTCCCGTACCTCGTCCGCCCAGAGCAGGGTCTGCAGCATCAGAAGCTTGCCGCGCACGCGCAGCGCGGCGAGGCGGGTCTTCTGCCGCAGCGCGAACTCGACGATCGCGGTGCGGTCCGTCTGCTCGAGGGTGCGGCGCAGCAGGACGTAGGCCTTGGGGGAGGAGGAGTCGGGCTCCAGGATGTAGGCGCGGTCGAACATGATCGGGTCGACCTGCTCGCTGGGCACGAACTGCACGACGTCGATCTCGCGGTCGCGCTCCTCCGGCAGCGCCTTGAGCTCGTCCTTGGACAGGACCACGGTGCGCTCGCCGTCGTCGTAGGCCTTGTCGATGTGGTCGAAGGTGACGACCTCGCCGCAGATCTCGCACTTGCGCTGATACCGGATCCGTCCGCCGTCCTTGTCGTGGACCTGGTGCAGCGGGATGTCGTGGTCCTCGGTCGCGCTGTAGATCTTCACCGGCACGTTGACCAGGCCGAAGGTGATCGCGCCCTTCCAGATGGCTCGCATGCGCCCAGTGAACACCGTGTCCCCCGGCCGCCGGAAGCCCTGTCGGACGTGAGGGAGCCCCCGACCGTCGAAGGGACCCGCCGCAGCTCGACGGTCCGGGGTCCCCTCAGGGCGGAACGACGGAGCCGCCCGGTCGTCGCGGAGCGACGGCCGGACGGCTCCGGGGCGGTGGCGGCTAGCCGCGCTCGGCGCTCCGGCGGCGCAGCGCGGCGAGCAGGAGCCCGCCGACGCCGCCGGCGATCAGCAGTCCGCCGAGGCCCAGCGGCAGGCCGACGTCGGCTCCCGTCGAGGCCAGGGGCGGGCGGCCGCCGGGGTGCGGCGCCACGGCGGTCGGCGTGCTGCTCGGGGTGGGAGCGGCCGTCGGCGCGGTGGTGGGCGCGGTCGTCGGGGCGACGGTCGGCTGCGCGGTCGGAACGACGGTCGGCTCGGCGGTCGGGGCCACGGTGGGCTCCGGCGTCGGGGTCGGCGTGGTCGGGTCCTTCTCGGCGTCGATCGCGGAGGTGTCCGCGGCGAACGAGGCGGTCACGAAGGCGATGGCCTTCGACGTGATGCCGAGCGCCTCCTGGTTGATGTTGTCGATGTCGTCGGCGGCGGAGTGGTAGTTCGGGTCGTGCGTGATGCCGGCGGTGCCGCCGAACAGCGCGACCTCCTCCTCCGTCTTGACGTCGTCGGCGCCGGTGAAGACGCCCGAGGACGGGATGCCGACCGAGATGAAGCCGTCGTAGTCGCTGCGGCCGTCGAACGCGGTGTCGATCCAGGGCTGGTCGATCGAGTCGAAGTAGTCGGTGAACGCCTTCTCGGTCGCGATCGAGCCGGCGGGCACGTCCACGGGGGCCTCGTAGGTGGACTGGTCCGCGTCGTAGACGGAGATCACGTAGTTCGGCGAGGCGACCATGTCGAAGTTCATGTAGGTCGCGATCTTCGAGGCGTCCTCCTCCGTCAGGGAGTCGACGTAGGTGTAGGAGCCGACCAGGCCCACCTCCTCGGCGCCCCACCAGGCGAAGCGGACCGCGTTGGTCGTGTCGCCCGCGGCGGCCAGCTGCACGGCCGTCTCGAGCAGCGTCGCGGATCCGGAGCCGTTGTCGTTGATGCCGGGGCCGGCGGGCACGCTGTCGAGGTGCGCGCCGAGCATGACCACGTTGTCGTGGTCGCCGCCCGGGGTCTCCGTGACGATGTTGAAGGTCTCCACCTCGGTCGTCGTCTGGTCGATGAGGACCGAGACGCTCGCGGGGAGCGACGCCAGCAGCGCCTGCCCCTCGGCCTGCGTGACGCCGACGCCGGGGACGGCGGCCGCGTCCTGTCCGCCGAACGTCCCGTTGAGGGCGTCGCTCGGCGCGTTGTCGTAGATGATGATCGCGGCGGCGCCGGCGGCACCGGCGGCGACCGACTTCTCGAGGAAGCTGCAGGAGCCGCGGCTGACGAGCGCGATCTTCCCGGTGGCGTCGAGGCCGGTCCAGGCGTCCGTGGTGCAGCCGAGCGGATCGACGGGGGCGATGAGCTCGCCGGTCACGCCGCCCTCGGGCGTCGACGGAGTGAACTCCATCGGGGTGCCGACGGCGCCGGTCCCGGTGGTCAGCGTGAACGCGTCGATCGTCTGCGTCGCGGTGGTGAAGTCCTGGCGCTGCGTCGTGTAGCCGGCGCCCGCAAGGACCTTCTCCACGTACTCGCCGCTCAGCTCGTAGCCCGGGGTGCCGATCGCGCGGGTGCCGCCGTTGGCGTCCGCGATCGACTGGAGCGCCTCCAGGTGGGTCATGATGCCGTCGACCGTGACGGTGTCGGCGAAGTCGACCGGCTCGACGGCGCTCGCCGTCGGCGCGAAGGCGAAGCCGGCGACGAGGGCGCCCGCTCCGATCATCGCGCTCGAGCCGATCAGCGAGCGGCGTCGGCGGCCGCTCGGGGTGTTCGTGGTGGTTCGCGCCACTGTGGCTCCCTCTCCTCGAGAACGGGCCGCCGCGTCGGCGGCCTCGACGCGCACCTCCCGAAGACTGGGAGGGCATCGCGTCCTCTGCGAGGGTATTCACAGGAAACGGTGCAGCCCAGTCCCCCCTGCCAGATTTCATCCGCACGAAACACGGACCGGGTCGGCGAGCGGATCAGGCCGTCGCCGGGCTCTCGGCCCACTCGCGGAGCATCGCGAGCGTCTCCTCCGGACGGTCGCGGTGGGGGCTGTGACCTGCGCCGGCCACGACCGCGTACCGGATGCGCGGATTCGCGCGCAGCACCAGGGCGGCGAGGGAGGGAGGGAGCAGCGTCTCGACCTGCGGGTCGCCGGCCAGCACGAGGACCGGCGGGCGGAGGCCCGGCAGGTCCGCCAGCAGGTCCCACGGGTCGTTGTCGTCGATCGTCGCGGCGACCGCGGCCGGATCGGCGGCCCGCACCGCGGCGAGCTTCTCGGCCCGGTCCCGCTCGTCCCAGAGCGGCTGCGCGACAGCGAGCTCCTCGGCCGAGACCGCGAGACCGGCGAGCTCGCCCGCGCGGACGGCGGCCCGCTGCTCCGGGGCGAGCCGGAGCACCGGGTCCAGCAGCGCCAGGCGCCCCGCCCAGCCGGAGTCGCGGGCGGCGGCGCGCACCGCGACCGCTCCGCCGAGCGAGTGCCCGACGACGAGGTCGAACGGTCCCCGCGCGAGGGCGTCGTCGGCGTAGGCGTCGTGGCGGGCGGAGCCGCCGCGCGGCCCGTCGCCGTGTCCGCGCAGGTCGGGAGCGGAGACGCTCCAGCCCGCCGCGGTCAGCTCGCGGCTCAGCCGCCACCAGGTGCGGCCCGAGCCGCCCAGGCCGTGCAGGAGCAGGACCCTGCCCGCCGTCATCGCCGGAGCCTCAGTCGAAGCGCGGGTCGCGGCCGGTGCGCTCACCCGTCGCGAGCCCGGCGATCGCGGCGAGGTCCTCGTCGTCGAGGGCGAAGCCGAAGACGTCCAGGTTCTCGCGGATCCGCTCCGGCGTCACCGACTTCGGGATCACGACGACGCCGAGCTGCACGTGCCAGCGCAGCACCGCCTGCGCCGGCGAGACGCCGTGCTTCGCGGCGACGCGGGCCAGGGCCGGCTCGTCGAGGAGGCGCCCGCGGGCCAGCGGCGACCACGCCTCGGTGACGATCCCGTGGGCGGCGTCGAAGGCGCGCAGCTCCTCCTGGGGCAGCCGCGGGTGCAGCTCGACCTGGTTGATCGCGGGCACCACTCCCGTCTCGTCGAGCAGGCGCTGCACGTGCTCCTCGGCGAAGTTCGAGACGCCGATCGAGCGGGCCCGCCCCTCGCTCTGCAGGCGCTCGAGGGCACGGTAGGTGTCGACGTAGCGGTCGCGCGAAGGAATCGGCCAGTGCACGAGGTAGAGGTCGACGTAGTCGGTGCCGAGCAGCTCGAGGCTCCGGTCGAAGGCGGCGAGCGTCTCGTCGAAGCCGTGGTCGTCGTTCCACACCTTGGTCGTCACGAAGACCTGCTCGCGGGGGAGGCCGCTCGCGCGGATCCCCTCGCCGACTCCGCGCTCGTTGCCGTAGAGGGTGGCGGTGTCGACGTGCCGGTAGCCGGCCTCCAGGGCGACGGCGACCGTGCGGGCCGCCTCCTCGTCGCCGATCTTGTAGACGCCGAGCCCGAGCTGGGGGATCGCGCGGCCGTCGTTGAGGGGAATCAGGGGGACGCTCATGCCTCCCATGCTGGCATGCGCCTCAGACGCTCCAGTCGAGCTCGCCGTGCGGTCCCACGTGCACGTCGTCCTCGATCAGCGCCGCGAGACCGGCCACCCCGAAGAGGAGGCGCCGCTCGGCGCGCTCCGCGTCGCTGCGCTCGTCGATGCCGCGCACGGCGAAGTGCACGTCGTGGCCCGCCTGCAGGCCCTCGACGCCGAGTCGGCCTCGGAGCGCGCGCACGGGGCGCCGGCCGATGCCGAGTCCGCGCCAGAGGGAGCCCGTCTCGAGGACCACCGCCGTCTCGGAGGCGACGACCCCGTGCTGCTCGCGGTGCGCGGTGAGCTGCCACCCGTAGCCGAGGTGGTGCAGGCGGGTCGAGTGCGGGCCGCGCCAGGCGTGCGAGGACTCCTCGCGGCGGAAGTAGACGGGACTCGGGCGGAAGGACCCCTGCCAGAGCGCGGCGGCGAGCTCGGTGCACCACTCCGGGGTCTCCGGATCGGACCAGGGGTCGAGGAGGTCGGTCCGGGCGGCGGCGCGCCGGTGCTCGCGCACCAGCTCCTCCGCGTCCTCCCGCAGTCCCATGCCGTCCCCTCGTCGTCGTGGGCCTTCACCCTAGGGTGTCCGACAGGCGCCGGACAACCGGGGTGGCGGCCTAGGAGGGCAGCGTGACCGGCTCGGTGTCGGGCAGCGGGCTGGCGTCGCGCCCGCGGAGATCCGGGTGGTACCGGCGGCCGAGCAGGGGCACCAGGAAGCCGACCAGGGCGAAGGCGGCGGCGACGACGATGGCGGCGGTCGGCCCGGCCTGGTCGATCTGCACGCCGGCGATCGCGGAGCCCAGCGCCGCGCCGATCAGCTGACCGGTGCCGACCCAGCCGTAGGCCTCCGCCGTGTCCGAGAAGCGCACGCTCGAGGCGGTGATCGCGAACAGCGCCGCGAGAGCGGGGGCGATGCCGATGCCGGCGAGGAACAGCGTGACGCACAGCCACCAGAAGTCGGTCGAGACCGCCGCCAGGCCCATGCCGACCGTCACGATCAGCATCCGCCGCGCGGTCGCCCACCGGCTGATCGGGATGTGGCCGAGGGCGAGGCCGCCGACCAGGGAGCCCGCCGCGAACACGGCGAGCACGACACCCGACTCGACTCCGCCCTCGCCGAACACCGCGACCACGCCCGCCTCGACCGCCGAGCAGGCGCCGATCAGGAGGAAGCCGACGACCGTGGCCAGCAGCACCGGGGGCTTCGTGAGCACCACGCCGAGGCGGCGCTTCGAGCGCGGGATGCGGACGCGGCCCACCTCGGGCGAGGCGATGAACCAGATCCCGCCGCCGATCAGGAACGCGGCGGCGGTCAGGATGCCCGCGACCGTCGACACCTGGATCGACACGAGCGTCGCCAGCACCGGGCCGAGCACCCAGATGATCTCCTGCGCGGAGGCGTCGAGCGAGAAGAGCGGGGTCAGCTGCGAGCTGGTGACCATCTTGGGGTAGATGGTCCGCACGGCCGGCTGCACCGGCGGCATGCTCAGGCCGGCGACGAACCCGATCACGACGAACTGCCACACCTCGAGCGGGAGCACGGCCATCGCGATGATCGCGCCCGCGCAGACCACGAGGGTGATCGTCAGCACGCGGCGCATCCCGAGCCGCCCCATCAGGCGGCTGGTCAGCGGCCCGGCGATGGCCTGCCCGATCGACATCGAGCCGAGCACCAGGCCGGCGGCGGCGTAGGAGTGGTGCACCCGCTCCACGTGCAGGAGGAACGCCAGCGAGAGCATCCCGAACGGGAAGCGCGCGGTCAGCTGCGCGAGGATGATGCGCCCCACCCCGGGGGTCTTCAGGAGATCGGTGTAGCTGCCCACCGGACGACACTAGCGCTCCGGAGGGGGCTGCGGTTCGTCGAGGGAGACCGCTGCCCGAGGGTCCCTCGACGGGTCGCGGTTCCCTCGGCGGAGGGGCGCGTCAGCCGGCCAGCACCTTGCGGATCCGCTGCAGCGACACGCTCTCGGCGGTGCCGAGCGACTGCGCGAAGAAGCTCACCCGCAGCTCCTCGATCATCCAGCGGGCGCGCGCGATCCGCTCCGGGGCGTGCGCGGGCAGCGGCACGACGCCGCCTGCCGAGCGGTAGAGCTCCTGGGCCGCCTGCACCTCGTTCAGCCAGACGCGGTCGCGCCCGACGTTCTCGGCGATCTTTCCGAAGCGCTCGGTGATCCCGCCGAGGTAGCGCGGGAGGTGCCGCAGCCGCTCCACTCCGGTCGCCGAGACGAAGCCCGGGTAGACCAGGCCGGAGAGCTGCTCCCGCGCATCCGTGAGGGCGGGTAGGAGCGCCATGCTCGTCGAGGCCTTGAGCGCCTTCTCGACGCCCCGGGCGGTGGTGAGGATCGTCGTGACCGTCTTCACGGTCTCGAACATCGCGTCCATGACGCTCGCCGAGACCCGGTCGCGCACGGCGTCGAACTCGGCGCGGAGGAAGAGCATCCCGTCGGGCTTCATCCGCCAGAGGACCGCGTCGACGCAGGCGAGCAGGCAGTCGGTGAAGAGCGCGGTCGTGTTCTGGTACGGGCTCTGCGCGAGCACGAGCTTCTCGTTCGAGGTGAGGTGCTGCTGCACGTAGGCGACGGGGCTCGGCGTCGCGAGCAGGAGGAGGCGGCGGACGCCTCGCGGGTGCTCGCGCGCCTGGTCCTCGGCCGTGGCGAGCAGGCGGATCGAGACCGAGTCGCCGTCGTCGATCAGGGCGGGGTAGGCGCGGATGGTGTTCCCGCCCTGCCGGGTGTCGGTGACGCGGGGCAGCTCCGGCATGTCCCAGGTCCTCAGGCCCCGGCGCTCGAGCGCGTCGGGGACCCGGGCCTCGACCACGCGGGCGACCTCGTCGCGGACCCGGCCGCGCAGGCGCTCGGCCAGCGGGGCGAGCTCCTTGCCGGCGGCGACCGTGCGCCCCCGCTCGTCGGCGACGGCGAAGGTGACCCGCAGGTGCGAGGGGATGCGCTCGAGGTCGAAGTCCTCGGGCTGCACCACCACGCCGGCCTCGCGGCGGATCGCTCCGGCCAGGGTCGCCGCGAACGACTCCGTCGGCGGGTTCGGCACGTCGTGCGGCAGGGACGCGGTGAGCTTGCGCGCCCAGTCGTTCGCGGGCACCACGTTCCGGCGCAGGTGCTTGGGCAGCGCCTTTATCATCGCGGTGACCAGCTCGGCCCGGAGCCCCGGCACCAGCCAGTCGAAGCCGAGGGGCGTCACGCGGGGCAGGAGGGCGAGCGGCACGTGCACCGTCACTCCGTCCTCCTCCGTCCCCGGCTCGAACCGGTACGAGAGGCGGAAGCGCTGGTCGGCCTGGCGCCACTGCGTGGGGAACGCGGTCTCGTCGATCTGCTCCGCGTCCTCGGGGAGGAGCGTCTCCTGCGTCATCGTCAGCAGGTCGGGCTCGTCGTGCTGGGTCGTCCGCCACCAGGAGTCGAACGAGCGCACCGAGGTGATGTCGCGGGGGAGTCGGCGGTCGTAGAAATCGAACACGGCCTCGTCGTCGACGAGCAGGTCGCGGCGGCGCGTGCGCTCCTCCAGCCGCTCGAGCTCGGCCCGCAGGGCCCGGTTCTTGCGGTCGAAGGCGTGGCGCGACTCCCACTCGCCCTCGACGAGGGCGTGCCGGATGAACAGCTCGCGTGCGTACGAGGCGTCGATCCGCGAGAACTGGACGCGGCGGCGGGCGATGATCGGCACGCCGTAGAGCGTGACCTTCTCGTAGGCGACGGCCGCGCCCTGCGACTTCTCCCAGTGCGGCTCGCTGAACTGCCGCTTGACGAGGTCGCCCGCGATCGCCTCGGCCCAGGCCGGATCGATCGCGGCGTTCGAGCGGGCGAAGAGGCGGCTGGTCTCGACCAGCTCGGCGCTCATCACCGCGTCGGGGAGCTTCTTGGCCAGGGCGCTGCCGGGGAAGATCGAGAACTTCGCGTTGCGGGCGCCGATGTACTGCACGTTCTGGCGCTCGCGGCTCTTCGCCGCGCGCTGCGCCTGCTGCGAGGTGGTGTCCTTGATGCCCAGGTGCGAGAGCAGGCCGGCCAGGAGGCTCCGGTGGATCCCGTCGGGGTCGACCTTCGGCTCGCCCAGCTCGAGCTTGAGGGGGCGCGCGAGCTGGCGCAGCTGGCGGAACACGTCCTGCCACTCGCGCACGCGCAGGTAGTTGAGGTACTCGGCCTTGCACAGGCGCCGGAAGGCGCTCGAGGAGAGCTCCTCCTGCTTCTCCTCCACGTAGTTCCAGAGGTTCAGCAGGGTGAGGAAGTCGCTGGTGGGATCGACGAAGCGCGCGTGCTGCTGGTCGGCCTGCGCGCGGCGCTCGAGAGGGCGCTCGCGGACGTCCTGGATCGTGAGGCCCGCGACGATCGCCATCACCTCGCGGCTGACGCCGTGGCGGCGCGACTCGATCACCATCCGGCCGAAGCGCGGATCGATGGGGAGCCGCGCGAGGTCGCGCCCGATGCGCGTGAGCTGCGGCGCGGCCTCCGCCCCCTTGCGCGGGACGCCGCTCGAGTGCGCGCTCGGCGGCGTGCCGCGCACCGGAGCGGCGTCTCGCGGCGCGGCGGAGGCGGCGGAGGGGGAGCCGGGGACGCGGAGGGCGCCGAGCTCCGTGAGCAGGTCGAGGCCGTCCTTGATGCCGCGGGAGTCGGGCGGAGTGAGGAATGGGAACGAGGCGATGTCGCCCAGTCCGAGCGAGATCATCTGCAGGATGACCGCGGCCAGGCCCGTGCGCAGGATCTCGGGATCGGTGTACTCGGGGCGGCGGAGGTAGTCCTCCTCGGAGTAGAGGCGGATCGCGATGCCCGCGCTGGTGCGGCCCGAGCGGCCGGAGCGCTGGTTCGCGGAGGCCTGCGACACCGCCTCGATCGGCAGCCGCTGCACCTTCGAGCGCGCGCTGTAGCGCGAGATGCGGGCCGTGCCGCCGTCGATCACGTAGCGGATCCCGGGGACGGTGAGACTCGTCTCCGCCACGTTGGTCGCGAGCACGACACGACGGCGGACGCCGGGGGTGCGCCCCTTCTCGAAGACGCGGTGCTGATCGGCCGCCGACAGGCGCCCGTAGAGGGGGAGCACCTCGGTGCCCGGCAGATTCCGGCCCCGGATGGCGTCCTCGGCGTCGCGGATCTCGTTCTCGCCCGAGAGGAACACCAGGACGTCGCCCGGATCCTCGCGCGCCAGCTCGGCCAGGGCGTCGGCGATGCCGGTCATCAGGTCGCGGCTGCCGCTCGTCGCGTCGGGGACGTCGGTGTCGTCGTCCTCCTCCGGCTCCTCGGCGACCAGCGGGCGGTAGCGGATCTCGACCGGGTAGGTGCGGCCGGAGACCTCGATGATCGGCGCGGGCTCGCCGGCGGCGTCGGCGAAGTGGGCCGCGAAGCTCTGCGGGTCGATCGTCGCCGAGGTGATGATCACCTTCAGGTCGGGGCGCTGCGGCAGCAGGCGGTGCAGGTAGCCCAGGAGGAAGTCGATGTTGAGGCTGCGCTCGTGCGCCTCGTCGATGATGATCGTGTCGTACCGGCTGAGCATCCGGTCGTGGTTCATCTCATTGAGCAGGATGCCGTCGGTCATCAGCTTGATCCGCGTCGAGGCGGACGCCTTGTCGGTGAACCGGACCTGGTAGCCGACCAGCCCGCCGACCTCGTCGTCGAGCTCCTCCGCGATGCGCTCGGCGATGGTGCGCGCGGCGATGCGCCGGGGCTGCGTGTGCGCGATGCTCTCGCGGCCGAGCTCCAGGCAGATCTTCGGCAGCTGGGTCGTCTTGCCCGATCCGGTCGCGCCGGCGACGATGACCACCTGGTGGTCGCGGATCGCGGCGGCGATGTCCTCGCGCCGCGCCGACACGGGGAGTTCGGGCGGGTAGCGGATGCTGAGCACGTCTGACATGAGCCCTCCATCCTACGCCGCGTGCGACAATGCCCTGTCTCGTGAATCATCGCGGGCCACCCTGCCCGGTCGGGCGCTCCGGCGCCGGTCGACCGCGGCGCACGATCCCGTGGAGCACCCCGATGAATCCGCAGTCCCTGCTGGTCGTGCTGAACATCGTGCTGCTGCTCTTCGCGATCCGGGACGTGCTGTCGAACCCGAGGCTCTCGAAGGTCGCGAAGGTCTCCTGGGTGGCGTTCATCGTGATCGCGCCGTTCATCGGCAGCCTCGCCTACCTGGCGGTGGGCCGTCGCGGCGGGAGCGGCGGAAGCGGCACGGTCGTGCGCGGCACGGAGCGGCCGTCGGGCTGGTTCTTCGAGCGCTGAGCGGTCGGGTGGCCCTACGGCGGGGGAGACCCGCGGACGTCGGCGCTCCGCGGACCTCCTGACCCTCCGACCCGCGGCAACCCCCTCACCGCAGGCTCCGCCCGCGTCTAGCGTGGAGCGCATGGCCGATCGTCTGCGCTCCAGTGTCAGCCCCTACCTCCGCTCGCACGCGGACAATCCGGTCGACTGGTTCCCCTGGGGCGAGGAGGCGTTCGCCGAGGCGGTGCGCCGCGACGTCCCGGTGATGGTGTCCATCGGCTACTCCACCTGCCACTGGTGCCACGTGATGGCGCGGGAGTCGTTCTCGGATCCGGTGCTCGCCGCGCGGCTGAACGCGGACTTCGTCGCGGTGAAGGTCGACCGCGAGGAGCACCCGGACGTCGACACGGCCTACCTGACGGCCGCGAGCGCGTTCACCCGGCAGCTCGGCTGGCCGCTGACGGCCTTCGCCACCCCCGCCGGCGAGACCTTCTTCGCCGGCACCTACTTCCCGCCGCGCGCCGTCGGCGGCGTGCCCGCCTTCTCCGACGTCCTCGACGCGGTCTCGGAGGCGTGGCGGCTGCGGCGCGACGAGGTGCAGGCGACGGCGGGCGGCCTCGCCGCGGCCCTGCGCGAGGCGACCGCGGCGCTGCCCGCCGATGCCGCACTGCCCGGCGACGCCGAGCTCGACGGCGCCGTCCGCGCACTCGCGGACGAGGAGGACCGGGTGCACGGCGGCTTCGGCGGCGCCCCGAAGTTCCCGGTCGCCCCTGTGCTCGGGTTCCTGGCCTCGCGGCCCTCGGGAGCGGCGCTCGCCGAGCGCACGCTGCTCGCGCTGGCCGCGTCCCCTCTCCGCGACCGCGACGGGGGCTTCTTCCGCTACGCGACGCAGGCCGACTGGAGCGATCCGCACTACGAGCGGATGCTGTACGACAACGCGCAGCTGCTCGACGTCGCTGCCGTCCTGCTCGGGCACGACGGCGCCCGGGTGGAGGATCTGACCGGGATCGCGGAGGGCGTCGCCGCGTTCCTCCTGACCACTCTCGAGAGGCCGGGCGGCGGCTTCGCGTCGGCGCAGGACTCGGAGAGCATCGTCGACGGTCAGCGCTCGGAGGGCGGCTACTACCTCGCCGAGGACCGGTCCCGCCTCGCGCCTCCCGCTCTCGACGAGAAGGTCGTCACCGGCTGGAACGGCCTGGCGATCCGCGCGCTCGCCCGCGCCGGACGCGTGCTCGGACGGGAGGAGTGGATCGACGCCGCCCGGCGCGCGGCGGACGCGGTGCTGCAGCGGCACCTCGTCGACGGCCGCGTCGCGGTGCGCGCCTCCCTCGACGGTGCCGTCTCCGCGGCCCGCCCGGCGCTGGAGGACCTCGGGATGCTGGCCGGCGGGCTCCTCGAGCTCGCCCTGGCGGAGGGCCGCCCGCGCTACGCGGTCGCGGCGCGCACCCTGATCGACGGCGCGCTCGACGCGGCCGACGGCCCGCTGCCGTTCGCGCTGCCCGGGGGAGGGGACCCGGCTCTGACCGCGCGGGGACTCCTGCTCGCGGCCGATCCCTCCGAGGGCGCCTACCCCTCCGGCCTGTCGGCGACGGCGGACGCGGCGCACGAGCTGTACCTGCTCACCGGATCGCAGCGCTACCGGGAGGCGGCCGAGGCGGTCGTCGCCTCGATCGCTCCGGGCGCGGTCCGGCAGCCGATGGGCTTCGGCGCCGTGCTCGGGCTCGCTTCGCGGCTGGCTCGCCCGGTGCGGCAGCTGGTCGTCGTGGGCCCCGGCGCGGCGGAGGCGGTGCAGGGCGCGCGGTCCGCCGGGATCGGCGTGCTGGTCGGCGTGTCCGACGAGGGCGCCCGGGACTGGGCGGACGCGGGCTTCGAGCTGTTCGAGGGGCGGATCTCGCGGGAGGGGCTGCCGACCGCCTACTCCTGCGAGGCCTTCGTCTGCGCCCTTCCGACGACCCGCCTCCCGGAGGAGCTGCTCACGCGGCCGTGACCACCAGTGGCGCCGCGGGGTCGGCGGCCCACTCGTTGAGCGAGCCGTCGTAGACGACCGCCGTGTGGACTCCGAGCACCGCCAGTGCGAGTGCATCGGCCGTCGCGGCGATCCCGCCCCCGCAGTAGAGGACGATCCGCTCGGCCTGGAGAGCGTCTCCGAACAGCGACCGCAGCCGCTCCGGCGGCAGGAGCGTGTTGTCGGCGCGGTCGACGAGCCTCCCGGCGGGGACGCTCCGCGAGCCCGGCAGGTGTCCGAGGCGGGGTCGGCGCCCCTCCTCCCCGGTGAACTCCTTCGGCGGGACCGCGCAGACCAGCGCCCCGGGAGCCTCGCCGCGCACGACGCTCTCGACGCCGGCCTTGTCGATCCAGAGCGGCCGCTCCTCGCGCACGCTGATGCCACCGCTCACGGCGGGCTCGACATGCCCCGTCTCGATCGGGCGCTCCTCCCGCCGCCAGGCCGGGAGCCCGCCGTCGAGCACCGCGACGGCGTCGTGCCCGGCCGAGCGCAGCAGCCACCACAGGCGCGAGGCCCACTGGCCGACCGCGGAGTCGTACACGACGACCACCGAGTCGTCGTCGATGCCGAGCGCGGCGGTCGCGGCGGCGAAGCGCTCCGGGTCGAGCCGGGTGAAGGGCAGGGGAGCCGCCGGATCCGACAGCTGCTCGAGCAGGTCGCCGAACACGGCGCCGGGGACATGCCCCTCGAGGAGGTACTGCTCGTCGCCGCTGAGGTAGCCGGGCCGCCCGTCGAAGCCGGGCACGAGCAGCACGCTGGCGTCGACGACGACGAGGTGCTCGCGGCCGAGCTGGTCGGCGAGCCACTGGGTCGAGACGATCGGCCGGGCGAGGTACGGGGCGGAGGAGGTGCTCACCCGCCCCACGGTAGGCGCGACCGCCGACAGGCGCGCCCCCGTGCGTCACGCACGGTCACGGACGCCGCCGGGCGCTCAGCACTCGATGACGTTGACCGCGAGGCCGCCCTCGCTCGTCTCCTTGTACTTCGACGACATGTCGATGCCGGTCTGGCGCATCGTCTCGATGACCGCGTCGAGCGAGACGCGGTGGTCGCCGTCGCCGTGCAGCGCGAGGCGGGCCGCGCTCACGGCGGTGGAGGAGGCGATCGCGTTCCGCTCGATGCAGGGGATCTGCACGAGCCCGCCGACCGGGTCGCAGGTCAGTCCGAGGTGGTGCTCCATCGCGATCTCGGCCGCGTTCTCGACCTGGCGCGGACTGCCGCCGAGCACCGCGCAGAGCGCTCCGGCGGCCATCGCGCAGGCCGAGCCGACCTCGCCCTGGCAGCCCGCCTCCGCACCGGAGATCGAGGCGTTCGTCTTGCAGAGCGAGCCGATCGCGGTGGCGGTGAGGAGGAAGCGGCGCAGCCCCGCGCGGTCGGCGCCCGGGACGAAGCGGAGGTAGTAGTGCCCGACGGCGGGGATGATGCCCGCCGCTCCGTTCGTCGGAGCCGTCACGACGCGCCCGCCTGCGGCGTTCTCCTCGTTCACCGCGAGGGCGAAGGCGTGGAGCCACTCCACCGAGGTCGCGCGGGCGCGGTCGAGAGGGTCCTCCTCGAAGGCCTCGAGGCGCTCGCGCAGCACCGAGGCGCGGCGGCGGACGCCCAGGCCGCCCGGCAGCACGCCGTCGGTCGACAGGCCGTGCTCGACGCAGGCGGCCATGGCGTCCCAGATCGCGTCGAGACGGGCGTCGATGTCGACCCCGGGGTGCAGAGCGCGCTCGTTCGCGGCGGCCATCTCGGCGATGCCGGAGCGGGTCCGGTCGCAGATCGCCAGCAGGTCGAGCCCGGAGACGAAGGGGTAGGGGTGCGGGGCCAGCGCAGCCAGCTCGGCGCGCTCGCCCGCGCGCCGGATGAAGCCGCCGCCGATCGAGTAGTAGGTCTCCTCCCACACCGGCAGCGGGTCGTCGCCGACCCAGACGCTGAAGGTGAGGGCGTTCGGGTGCTCCGGCAGCCTCGTGCGCGGCTCGAAGACGACGTCGTCGCGCGTCATCGCGAGGCGCTGCTCGCCGGCCAGGAGGATCGTCCCCCCCCGCGTCGAGGCGCTCCCATGCCCCGCGCACCAGCGCCGGGTCGCACGTCTCGGGGTCCAGGCCGGCGAGACCGGCGACCACCGCGTCGGGGGTGCCGTGGCCGATCCCGGTGGAGCCGAGCGAGCCGTAGAGGGTGCAGCCCACCCGGCTCACACGGCCGAGGAGCCCGGCGTCGCGGATCCGCTCGGCGAGGGCGAGGGCGGCGCGCATCGGCCCGACGGTGTGCGAGCTGGACGGGCCGATCCCCACGCTGAACAGGTCGAGGACGGAGACGTAGGCGCTCATCCACCGAGACTACGCCGGGGCCGGCGGAGTGCGCCGCCCGAGCCGCGCCCGCGTCGAGGAGCCACGGAGATCCGGCGTCGACGAGGGTCTGCGGCGGGTCAGCGCAGCGTCTTGCGCGCCGAGATCTGGCCGGTGTCGAAGCCGAGCAGGTGCAGGCCGCCGTGGAAGCGGGCGTGCTCGACCTTGATGCAGCGGTCCATCACGACGGTCAGGCCCTTCGACTCGCCGTACTCGGCCGCCTCCTGGTTCCAGATCCCCAGCTGCACCCAGACCGTGGGCGCGCCGACGGCGAGGACGTCGTCGATCACGGCGGGGATGTCGCTCGCCTTGCGGAACACGTCGACGATGTCGGGCACGACCGGGAGCTCGGCGAGACTGCGGTAGACCGGCTGCCCCAGGATCTCGGTGGCGTTCGGGTTCACGAAGTAGAGCTCGTAGTCGCTCGACTGCTGCAGGTAGGTGGCGACGAAGTAGGAGGAGCGGGCCGGGTTCGGCGAGGCGCCGACGATCGCCACGGTCTTCGCGCGGCGGAGGATGTCGAGTCGCCTGCGGGCGTCGGGGCCCACCCAGGTGCGCTGCGAGCGGAGCATCTTCGCCAGCGGCGAGTTCGCCGGGACCGAGCAGCTCAGCCCGTTGGACAGCTGGACGACCGTGTCGGCGGTGTCGGTGGTGCTCATGCTCAGACCTCCACGGCCGGGGTGTGCAGGGTGGTGGTCGTGTCCTCGGGGAGCTCGGTCGGAGCGTCGGGGGTGCCGTGCTCCTCGACCGCGCGGGCGAGCGCCTGGTCGAGATCGTAGATGATGTCGTCCGCGTCCTCGATGCCGACGGAGAGGCGGACGAGTCCGGGGAGGACGCCCGCGTGGAGGAGCTGGTCCTCGGTGAGCTGGGCGTGGGTGGTCGAGGCGGGGTGGATCACCAGCGTCTTGGCGTCGCCGATGTTGGCGAGGTGGCTGGCGAGGTCGACCGATTCGATGAAGGTCTGGCCGACGGCGCGGCCGCCCTTGACCACGAAGCTGAAGACCGAGCCCGGTCCCTTCGGCAGGTACTTCTGCGCGCGGTCGTGGTGCGGGTGCGCGGGCAGCCCGGCCCAGTAGACCGCCTCGATGCGGGGGTCGGCGTCGAGCCACTCGGCGACGCGGCGTGCGTTGTCGACGTGCGCCTGGATCCGGTACGGCAGCGTCTCGACGCCCTGGGCGAGCAGGAACGCGGAGTGCGGAGCGAGGACCGGCCCGATGTCGCGCAGCTGCTCCGCGCGCAGGCGCGTGAGGAAGCCGTACTCCCCGAAGTTGCCGTCCCACGACAGGTCTCCGTAGGAGGCGACCGGGTCGTGCAGCAGCGGGAACTTCTCGGGGGAGTAGTGGAAGCGCCCCGACTCGACGACGACGCCGCCGAGCGTGGTGCCGTGTCCGCCGAGGAACTTGGTGGCCGAGTGGATGACGATGTCGGCGCCCCACTCGATCGGGCGGACGAGGTAGGGCGTGGCGACCGTGGAGTCGATGATCAGCGGGATGCCGGCGGCGTGCGCGACCGCGGCGAGGCCCTCGATGTCGGCGATCTCGCCGGAGGGGTTCGCGATCGTCTCGGCGTAGAGCACCTTGGTCTTCTCGGTGATCGCCGCCGCGTAGTCGGCCGGGTCGCTCGAGCGGACGAAGGTGGTGTCCACTCCGAAACGGCGGAGCGTGACGTCGAGCTGGGTGATCGATCCGCCGTAGAGGTTGGCGGAGGACACCACGTGGTCGCCCGCGCCGACGAGCGCCGCGAAGGTGATGAACTGCGCCGAGAGCCCGGAGGCCGTGGCGACGGCGCCGAGGCCGCCCTCGAGGCTCGCGACGCGCTCCTCGAAGGAGGCGACCGTGGGGTTCGACAGGCGCGAGTAGACGTTGCCGTACTTCTGCAGCGCGAAGCGGGCCGCGGCGTCAGAGGTGTCGTCGAAGACGAAGGCGCTGGTCTGGTAGATCGGCAGAGCGCGGGCGCCCGTCACCGCGTCGGGGATGTTGCCCGCGTGGATCGCACGCGTCTTGAAGCCGTACTCACGATCTGCCATGCGATCGACGCTAGCGGGAGCCGCCGACACAGCCGTGCCGGAGCGACGCATCGCGTAACAGAGCGGCCCCGCAGTGCAGAGCGACCGTGCGCGACAGAGCGGTCGAGCGGATCGGAGCGCCGATCAGAGCGCCAGCTGCACCGCGGCCAGTCCCATCGCCGCGATCGCCGCCCACGACACCAGGGCGACGAGGAGAGCACGCCACCCCGTCGTCACGAGCGCGCGCACCCGGACGGCGCTGCCGAGCGCGAAGAGGGCCGCGGCGAGGAGCCAGGTCTGCGCGGTGTCGGCGGCGGCGAGCAGTCCCTCCGGCAGGGGGAGGAGCGTGCGCAGCAGCACCGCGGCGAGGAACCCGACCACGAACAGCGGCACGATCGCCGGGCGCGTCCCGCCGGTCCCGCCTCGGCGCCTCGTGACCGCCGCCGCCACCGCGACCATCGGCGCCAGCATGACCACTCGGGTGAGCTTCACCACGACCGCGACGGCCAGCGCCGACGCTCCCGCCACCTGGGCCGTCGCCACGACCTGGCCCACGTCGTGGACCGAGGCGCCGACCCAGTGCCCGAACTGCACGTCGGAGAGCCCGAGCGGCTGCTGCAGTGCGGGGAGCACTGCGATCGCGAGCGTGCCGCAGAGCGTCACCAGCGCGACCGGCGTCGCCTGCTCCTGCTCCTTCGCCCGGGTCGCTCCGGCCATCGCGCCGATCGCCGAGGCCCCGCAGATCGAGAAGCCCGCCGCGAGCAGCAGCGGCTCCTGCCCGGGCAGCCGGAGCGCCCGGCCCAGCGCCCAGGTCAGGCCGAAGGTGGCCAGGACGATCCCGACGACGACCAGGATCGCGCCCCAGCCCAGCGCAGCGATGTCGATCAGAGAGAGCTTCAGCCCGAGCAGGACGATGCCGGCGCGCATCAGCGAGCGGGACGAGAACTTCAGGCCCGGCGCCAGCGCCCCGCTCAGCAGGGGGCGCGCCGCGGGCAGCTGCGCCACGAGGATCCCGAGCGCGACCGCCGCGGTCAGCATCGGCACTGCCGGCACCGTCGCGTGCAGCAGGGCCGCGATCACCGCCGCGACGGCGCAGGCCGCGACTCCCGGGCCCAGCCGCCGGATCATACCCACGAGGGCAGCCACATGTGGGCCTGCCAGAAGGGGAAGGACGTCTGCGCGCCGATCCAGAGCGGCAGGAAGTAGGCCGTCAGCGCGGCCGCCGCCACCGCGAAGACGAGCACCACGAGGACGCCCCGGGTGCGCCGCCTCCGCTCGTCGCCCGGACTCCCGATCACGATCCCGGCCGTCAGCGCCAGTGCCAGCATCATGTAGGGCTCGAAGACGACGCAGTAGAACTGGAACACCGTGCGGTCGAGGTAGAGGAGCCACGGCAGGTAGCCCGCGACGATCCCCATCAGCACGAAGCCGGCGCGCCACTCCCGGTACCGCGCGAGCCGGTAGAGGAGGTACACCAGCGCCAGGACCCCGGCGTACCAGATGAGCGGATTGGCGACCGAGGTGATCGCCTCGTCGCAGCGTGCTGCGGTGCAGCCGTCGACGCCCGTCGCCTGGTCGACGAAGTACATGCTGGTCGGTCGGAGCATGAGCAGCCAGGTGAGCGGGTTCGCCTCGTAGGGGTGCGAGGCCCGCAGGTTGATCGAGTAGTCGTACATCTGCACGTGGTAGTGCCAGAGGCTCTGCGCCCAGTCCGGCACCCACGCCAGAGCCCCGGTCCAGGCGTTGCCGGGGGCCTCCGACGCCCACTGCCGGGCCCATCCGCCGGAGGTGCGCAGCCAGCCCGTCCAGGTGACGAGGTAGGCGATCAGGGCGATCGGCACGACCAGGAGGAAGGTGACCGGACCCTGCTTGAGGATCGCGCCGCTGCCCCAGAACGGCACGCCCGCGCGGCGCCGCATCAGCGCGTCGACGACCACCGCGTACACGCCGTACGCCGCGAGGAAGTAGACGCCCGTCCACTTCACGCCCGCGGCCAGGCCGAAGAGCACGCCGGCCGCGAGCAGCCAGGGCCGCCACCACAGGACCGGCCCCCAGCTCGGCAGCGCTCCCGCCGCCACCTTCCGCGCCAGCTGCAGGTCGGCCCAGCGCCGGTCCAGCAGCACCGCCGCGACCCCGCAGAGCGCGACGAACATCAGGATCCCGTCCAGGAGCGACACCCGCGACATCACGATCGCGTGGCCGTCGAGCGCGAGCATCAGCCCCGCGAAGGAGGAGAGGAGGGTGGAGCGGAACAGGAGGCGGCCGATCACGATCACCAGCGCGACGGCGAGGATCCCCACGACGGCGGTCGCGACGCGCCAGCCGACGCTGTCGTCCGCGCCGAACACGCCCATCCCGAGCCCGATGATCCACTTGCCCAGCGGCGGATGCACCACGAAGGACGGCGCCCCCGTGAAGGTGTCCACGTCGCCGGCCGCGAAGCCGGGGTCCGGGTTCTCGGGCCAGGCGCCCTCGAACCCGAGGTTCCAGAGGGTCCAGGCGTCCTTCACGTAGAAGGTCTCGTCGAACACGAGCGAGCGCGGGTGGCCGAGGTTCCACAGCCGCAGTACCGCGGCCAGTGCGACCACCAGCAGCGGCAGTCCGAGCTCGTACAGCCGGCGGCGCGCGGGGGAGGCGACGAGCCGGGTGTGCAGGTCGTCGAACCGGGAGCCGCGCGGCACGTCCGGGAGCGGGGTGCGCTCGCGCGGTGCGGACGCCTCGGCGGGCTCCACCGGGACCGAGCGCGCCGATCCCGCCGCGTCCAGGAGCAGGTCGTCGAAGTCGCGCTGCGGTCGGTCCGTCACCCGGCCATGCTAACGGGGCGCCTCCTCCCGGGACGGCGGCGATCCGCGGCGGGAGGCCCCGGACCCGGCCTGGGAGACTGGCGGCATGATCATCCTCGCCGGCACTCCCATCGGAAACCTCGGCGACGCCTCCCGCCGGCTCGTGGAGGCGCTGGGCTCCGCCCGCCACGTCGCCGCCGAGGACACGCGCGTGACCATCCAGCTGATGCGCGCCCTGGGCGTCGAGAACCGGCCCGCCCTCTACGCCCTGCACGACCACAACGAGCGCGAGCGCGCCGCCGAGCTGGTGGAGCTGGCCCGCGAGGAGGACCTGCTCGTGCTGAGCGATGCTGGCATGCCCACGGTCTCGGACCCGGGCTACCACCTGGTCGAGGCGGCGGTGGCGGCGGGAGTCGCGGTCACCGCGCTGCCCGGTCCCTCGGCGGTGCTCATGGCGCTCGCCGTGTCCGGGCTCCCGACGGACCGCTTCAGCTTCGAGGGGTTCCTGCCCCGCCGGCACGGCGAGCGGGTCTCGACCTTCCGGGCGCTCGTCGACGAGCGGCGCACCATGGTCTTCTTCGAGTCCCCGCACCGGATCGGCGACGCGCTCGCCGACCTGGTCGAGGCGATGGGCCCGGAGCGGCGCGTCGTCGTCTGCCGCGAGCTCACCAAGATGTTCGAGGAGGTCCGGCGCGGCACGGCGGCCGAGCTGGCCGAGTGGGCCGCCGACGGCCTGCGCGGCGAGATCTGCCTGGTCGTCGAGGGAGCCCCCGCGCGGGAGGCGTCGCTCGAGGACGCGCTGGCCGACGTGCTGGCCCGCGTCGAGGCCGGATCGCGGCTCAAGGAGGCGTCGGCCGAGGTCGCCGAGATCACCGGGCTCTCCCGCCGCGCGCTCTACGAGGCGGCGCTCGCCTCCCGCCGCGGCTGAGGCTCCCTCCCCGGCGGCGATCGCGGCCGGTCGTCCACAGCGTCCGTCACACGCCGGGAGCGGTGCCGCGCGGTGAATAGGATGGTCGCCATGTCCGACGGCGCCTCCTTCTACCTCACGACCCCGATCTTCTACGTGAACGACGTCCCGCACATCGGGCACGCGTACACCGAGGTCGCCGCCGACGTGCTCACCCGCTGGCACCGCCAGGCGGGCGACGACACCTGGCTGCTGACCGGCACCGACGAGCACGGACAGAAGATCCTCCGCACCGCCACCGCCAACGGCACGACCCCCCAGGAGTGGGCCGACCGCCTCGTGAGGACCGCCTGGCAGCCGCTGCTCGAGACCATCGACATCGCCAACGACGACTTCATCCGCACCACGGACGCGCGGCACGAGGTCAACGTCCAGAAGTTCCTGCAGAAGCTGTACGACGAGGACGCGATCTACACCGGCGAGTACGAGGGCTACTACTGCGTGGGCTGCGAGGAGTACAAGCAGCTGTCCGACCTCGAGGAGGGCACCGGCGACTACGCCGGCCAGTACGTCTGCAAGATCCACTCGAAGCCGGTCGAGCTGCTGAAGGAGAAGAACTACTTCTTCAAGATGAGCGAGTACACCGAGCGGCTGCTCGCGCTCTACGAGGAGCGTCCCGACTTCGTCCAGCCCGAGTCGGCGCGCAACGAGGTCGTGAGCTTCGTCCGCCAGGGCCTGGCCGACCTGTCGATCTCCCGCTCCAGCTTCGACTGGGGCGTGAAGGTCCCGTGGGACGACTCGCACGTGGTCTACGTCTGGTTCGACGCGCTGCTCAACTACATCACCGCGGTCGGCTACGGCCAGGACGAGGCGGAGTTCGAGCGCCGCTGGCCCGCGACCCACATCGTCGGCAAGGACATCCTGCGCTTCCACGCGGTGATCTGGCCCGCCATGCTCATGGCCGCGGGACTCGAGGTCCCCCGGCAGGTGTTCGGCCACGGCTGGCTGCTGGTCGGCGGCGAGAAGATGTCGAAGTCGAAGCTCACCGGCATCGCGCCCGAGCAGATCACCGACACCTTCGGCTCCGACGCCTTCCGCTACTACTTCCTCCGGGCCATCACCTTCGGCCAGGACGGCTCGTTCTCGTGGGAGGACCTGTCTGCGCGCTACCAGTCCGAGCTCGCGAACGGCTTCGGCAACCTCGCCTCGCGGGTCGTCGCGATGCTGCACCGCTACTACGACGGCGTCGTGCCCGCGCCGGGGGAGCCGACCGAGGCGGAGGAGCGCGTGCAGCGCATCGTCGCCGAGGCCGCCGCGTCGGCCGACCGGTCGATCGACGCGCTCGCGATCCACGACGCGATCACCGCCGTGTGGAGCATCGTCGAGGAGCTCAACGGCTACATCACCGAGCAGGAGCCGTGGGCACTCGCCAAGCGCGAGGAGCGCGAGCGCCTCGGCACGGTGCTCTACACCGCGACGGAGGGGCTCCGCGCCCTGGCCGTGCTGCTCTCGCCGGTCGTGCCGCGCGCGACGGCGTCCCTCTGGGAGGCGCTCGGCGTGACGGAGTCGCTGGGCGCCCTCACCGCGCAGCCGATCCGCGAGGCGGGCCGGTGGGGAGTCCTCCCCGTCGGCACCACCGTCGGCACGCTCGCCGCGCTCTTCCCGCGCATCGAGGCTCCCGCGTCCTGACGGCCGCGCCTCGACCCGTGGACCGAGCAGCCGAGCGGTGCGGACTCGCCGGCGGAGGATCCGCAGGGGAGTGCCCGACGGCCGTGATCCGAACGCGGGGGGCCGGGTGCGAGCGGCCCTCCGCTCCGTGGACGGCGGGGCGCTGATGACGCGCGAGGTGCTCGACGCTCTCGAGCAGGCGGCCGAGCTCACCCGGCGCCACGTCGGGCACCCCGAGCGCGCCGCCGCGCTCGCCCTGCGCCTGCACCGGGTGACCGCTCCGACCGAGCTCGTCTACACCCGGTTCCCGCCGACCCTCAGCCTGGTGCTGGCCGGCCGGAAGCGCTCGGTGGTCGGCGACTCCGACGAGCGGTGGGGCGCCGGCCGCTTCCTGATCACCCCCGTCGATCTGCCGGTGGTCGCGGCCGTCGTGGAGACCGGCGACCGCGGCGACTTCCTGTCGGCCAACTGGCGTCTCGACCCGCTCGTGGTGGCCGAGATCGCGGCGCTCGCCCCCCGGACGGCCCCGCGGGCTCCCGCCCCGCGGATCGGCACGGTCACGGAGGAGATGGCCGACTCGCTGCGCCGACTCTTCCGTCTGCTCGACGCCCCCGCCGACATCCCGGTGCTCGCCCACGCGATCACGCGCGAGCTCGTGCTGCGGCTGCTGCAGACGGACCAGGCGCCCCGGCTGCTGGCCGCGTCCAGCACCGTCCGCTCGGAGGCCGTCTCCCGCGCGGTCGAGGCGATGAGCGCGTCGCTGTCGCGCGGATGGACCCTCGGCGCGCTCGCCGCGGAGGCGGGCACCAGCGTGCCCACACTCACCCGCCGCTTCCGCGAGCTGACCGGGATGTCGCCGCTGGGCTACCTGCGGCGGCTCCGCCTCGGGGAGGCCAGGAGGCTGCTCCTGGTCCGGGGCGACACCGCCGCGCAGGCCGCGGCCGCGGTCGGCTACGCGAGCGCGTCGCACTTCGGGCGCGACTACCGCCGCGCCTACGAGACGACCCCCGCGGCCGACGCCGCGCTCCACCCCGGGCCGCTCGTCCAGATCCACTGAGCGGCGGGCGCTGTCGCGGGGACTCCGAGCGGCGCGTGCCGCGGCGTCAGACGCGGGCGCCGACGATGCCTCCGTCGACGTCGAGCGTCGTGCCGTGGACGTACGAGGCCTCGTCCGAGACGAGCCAGCGCACGGCCAGGGCGATCTCGTCCGGACGTCCGGGCCGGCCGGCGGGGGCGGACGCGGTCATCTGCTCCAGGATCGCCGCGGCGTGCTCGTTGCCGGGCGTGAGAGTCGCGCCGGGCGCGACGGCGACCACGCGCACGCCGCTCGGGCCGTACTCGGCCGCCCACGCCCGCGTGAGGTGCTCCAGCGCCGCCTTGGTCGCGGGGTAGAGCGCGGTCCCGGGCGTTCCCACCCGTCCCATCCACGAGGTGATGTTGACGACCACTCCGCTCCCGCGCTCGGCCATGGCCGGGGCGATCGCCGCGACGAGCTGGTGCGGCACGCGGATGTTCGTGGTGAGGAGGGACTCGACATCGGCGTCGCTGAGGTCGGCGGTCGGCCCCACCGGGAACACTCCGGCGTTGTTGACGAGGACGTCGATCCGCCCGTCGAGGAGGGTCAGCGCCCGCCCGGCGACGGCGCGGGTCTCCTCCGGCGTGCCCGCGAGGTCGGCGACGAGCGCGGAGGCGGTGCCCCCGTCGGCGCGGATGCCGCGGACGACGGACCCGACCCGCTCGGGGTCGCGTCCGTGCACGAGGACGTGAGCGCCGGCCCCGGCGAGCCGGCGGGCGATGGCTGCGCCGATCCCGCTCGAGGATCCGGTGACGAGGGCATGGCGCCCGGCGAGGGAGCCGGGTGCGGAGTGGGCGAGGAGCTCGGTGTCTGTCATGGCTCCAGCCTCCCGGCGGCGCGGGAGGCGGGCTGTCCCGATCCGATCGGGTGCTGACCCGATCCGCTCAGGGCGCCTCAGCGGCCGCCTCTCGGCCCTCGTCCACCCGGGACTCCGGCCCGCGCGAGCCCTCCCGGTAGCCTGGAGCGCATGACCGACAGCCAGCACGTCCGCTCCCGCGAGGCCTCGTCCGGCCGCGACCTGACGTACCCGCCGCTGCCCGAGGCGCTCGTCGTCCCCGTCTACGACAACCACACGCACCTCGAGATCGCCGACGGCCTCGAGCCGCTCGACCACCGCGAGCAGCTCGACCGGGCCTCCACCGTCGGCGTCCGCGGCGTCGTCCAGGTCGGCACGGACGTCGAGACGAGCCGCTGGTCGGCCGAGCAGGCGGCGAGCGAGCCGCGCATGCTGGCCGCCGTCGCGATCCACCCCAACGAGGCGCCCGAGCTGGAGCAGCGCGGCGAGCTCGACGCCGCCCTCGCCGTGATCGCCGAGCTGGCGGAGCAGCCGCGGGTGCGCGCCATCGGCGAGACCGGGCTCGACTTCTTCCGCACCGGCGAGAGCGGCCGCGCCGCGCAGTTCCGCTCCTTCGAGGAGCACATCCGCATCGCGAAGGAGCACGACCTCGCGCTGCAGATCCACGACCGCGACGCGCACCGCGAGGTCATCGAGACCCTGCGCCGCGTCGGCGCCCCCGAGCGCACCGTCTTCCACTGCTTCTCCGGCGATGCCGAGATGGCGCGGATGTGCACGGACGAGGGCTGGTACCTCTCCTTCGCCGGCACCGTGACGTTCAAGAACGCCGAGCCGCTGCGGGAGGCGCTCGTCGCGACTCCTCGGCACCTCATCCTGGTCGAGACCGACGCGCCGTACCTCACTCCGTCGCCCTTCCGCGGCCGCCCGAACGCGCCCTACCTCCTCCCGCACACCCTGCGCTCGATGGCCGCGACCCTCGAGACCGACGTCGGCCACCTGGCCGCGACGATCGCCTCGAACACGGAGGCCGTGTACGGCGAGTGGGGCGGCGAGGTCGGCTCCGAGCCGACGGAGCCGGTCGGACCCCTCGCATGAGCGGCCGCCACGCCGCCGAGCCGACGGCCGCCGCGATCCCGCGCCTGCTGGGCCCGGCCGAGATCCGCGACCTCGCCGGCCTCCTCGACGTCACGCCGACCAAGAAGCTCGGCCAGAACTTCGTGCACGACGCCAACACGGTCCGCCGCATCGTCAAGCTCGCTCGGGTGCGCCCGGGGGAGACCGTCGTCGAGATCGGCCCCGGCCTCGGATCGCTGACCCTCGGCCTGCTCGAGGCGGGCGCGCAGGTCGTGGCCGTCGAGATCGACGGGCGCCTCGCCGAGCAGCTGCCGCGCACCGTCGAGCTGATGGCGCCGGGCGCCGATCTCGCGGTCGTGCACGCCGACGCGATGAAGGTGCACGACCTGCCGGGGGATCCGGTCCGGCTCGTCGCCAACCTCCCGTACAACATCTCGGTGCCGGTGCTCCTGCACTTCCTCGAGCACTTCGCCAGCATCCGGTCCGGAGTGGTGATGGTGCAGTCCGAGGTCGGGCACCGGCTCGCCGCCGGTCCCGGCTCCAAGGTCTACGGCGGCCCGAGCGTCAAGGCGGCGTGGTTCGGCTCCTGGACGACGGGCGGCGCGGTCTCGCGTCAGATCTTCTGGCCGGTGCCGAACGTCGACAGCGTGCTCGTCGCGTTCGACCGCGGCGAGGAGCCGGGCGACGAGACCCTGCGCCGCGCCGTCTTCGCGGTCGTCGACGCGGCGTTCGCGCAGCGGAGGAAGATGCTCCGCCAGTCGCTCGCGACCCTCTTCGGCGACAGCGCCGCGGCGATCGTCGCGCTCGAGCGGGCCGGCGTCCCGCAGACCGCGCGCGGCGAGGAGCTGGACGTCGCCGCCTTCGTCCGCCTGGGCCGCGAGCTCGATCCGGCGCGGGTCCCCGTGCGCGGCGCGGCGGTGCCCGACGGGTCGCTGGCGGAGACCGACGGGGACGACGCGGACGGCGACGGGGAGCCCGCCCCGGGTGCGGACGAGGGCGCCTCCGCCACCCTGTAGCGTGGATGCATGGCCCACCGCGCGACGTCGAACCGGGTCCACGCGCGGGCGCCCGGCAAGATCAACGTGTTCCTCAAGGTCGGCGCCGTGCGCGACGACGGGTACCACGAGCTGGCCACCGCGTTCCAGTCGCTCTCCCTCTACGAGGACGTGTTCGCGGAGGAGGCGGCCGACTTCTCGGTCTCCTTCTCGGGCTCGATCGACACCTCCCGCCTGGCCGTCGACGGCTCCAACCTCGCGATCAAGGCGGCTCGGGCGCTCGCCCGGGCGACCGGCTACCGCGGCGGCGTGCACCTCGAGATCGAGAAGAACGTCCCCATCGCCGGCGGCATGGGCGGCGGCTCGGCCGACGCAGCCGCGACCCTGCTCGCCTGCGACGCGCTCTGGGGCACGGCCTGCACGAGGGAGCAGCTGCTCGGCATCGCCGCGAGCCTCGGCGCCGACGTCCCCTTCTCCTTCACCGGCGGCACCGCGATCGGGGTCGGCCGCGGCGACGAGCTGAGCCCGGCGCTCGCCAAGGGCCGCTTCGAGTGGGTGCTGGTCCTCTCGGAGGAGGGCCTGTCGACCCCCGAGGTCTACAGCGAGCTCGACCGGCACCGCGAGCGCCACCTGCACGACTTCCGCCCGATCTCGGCGACCCCCACCATCGATCCCAACGTGCTGCAGGCCCTCCGCGCCGGCGACGCCGCCATGCTCGCCGACGCGATGCACAACGACCTGCAGGCGCCGGCGCTGCACCTGCAGCCCGGGCTCGCCCGCATCCTCGAGCTCGGCGAGGGCCGCGGAGCGCTCGGCGGCCTCGTCTCGGGGTCCGGCCCGACCGTCGCGTTCCTCGCTCCGGACGCCGATGCGGCGGCCGACCTGCAGCGCGAGCTGAGCTCCGCGCGGCTGAGCGCCGTGCGGGTGTCCGGCCCGGTCCACGGGGCTCGCCTGCTGTCGACCTAGTCGCGGAGGCGGTGCCTCCGGAGCGGGGCCCGCGAGCCTCGCGCCCGGCGCCCTCCACAGACGGTCCGCAGAGAAGTTCCGACCTCGTGGCTTAGAGTGCCGCTCATGTCCCGCCGAGCCACCCTCTTCGCGATCCTCTCCGGGATCGTGGCCGCCGTCGTCGCCCTCGCGGCCGCCGAGGTCGTCGCGGTCTTCACCGGAGCGGGCGGCAGTCCGCTGGTCGCGGTCGGCGGCTTCGTCATCGACATCGTGCCCCCGGGCGTGAAGGACACGGTCATCGCGCTCTTCGGCACCGGCGACAAGCTCGTGCTGCTGGTCTCGATCGGCCTCGCGATCGCGCTGCTGGCCGTCGGCGCGGGAGTCCTCGAGTACCGCCGCCCGCCGTTCGGCGTGCTGCTGCTGGCCGTCGTCGCGGGCGCCGGTGCGCTCGCCGCCGTCAGCCGCGAGGGCGCGTCCGGGATCGACGCGGCGCCGAGCGTCGTGGGCATGGTGGCCGGTGCCGCGGTGCTCCGCTCGGCCTCCGTCCGCCTCCGCGGCTGGCAGGAGGAGCGCGAGAGCGACTCCCCGGACCGCCGGTCGTTCCTCCGCCTGGTCGGGATCGCCGGAGTCGCCGCGGTCGCCGCCGGCATCGGCGCCCGCTTCCTCACGTCCGCCTCCGCCGCCGTTACGGCCGTGCGCGAGGCCGTGTCCCTGCCGGCTCCCGCCTCGGCCGCCGCGCCCGTCCCGGCGGGCGCCGTGCTCGACGACATCGACGGCATCAGCTCCTACGTCACTCCCAACTCCTCGTTCTACCGGATCGACACCGCGCTCTCGGTGCCGTCGGTCGAGCCCGCCGACTGGTCGCTGAAGATCACCGGCATGGTGGAGGAGGAGATCGAGATCACCTGGGACGAGCTGCTGGCACTGCCGCTCGAGGAGCATCTGGTCACCCTGTCCTGCGTGTCCAACGAGGTCGGCGGCGACCTGATCGGCACCGCCCTCTGGCTGGGCTACCCGATCCGCGAGCTGCTGGCCCGCGCCCGGCCGACCGCCGGCGCCGACATGGTGCTCTCGCGGAGCATCGACGGCTTCACCGCCTCCAGCCCGCTCGACGTGCTGCAGGACGAGGACCGAGCGAGCCTGCTCGCCGTCGGGATGAACGGCGAGCCGCTCCCGGTCGAGCACGGCTTCCCCGTCCGGATGGTCGTCCCCGGCCTGTACGGCTACGTCTCGGCGACGAAGTGGGTCGTCGAGCTGAAGGTCACGACCTTCGCGGAGGACCTGGCGTACTGGTCGACGCGCGGGTGGACCGAGCGCGGTCCGATCAAGATCGAGTCGCGGATCGATGTGCCGCGCCAGGGCCAGCCCGTCGAGGCGGGGACGGTCGCCGTGGCGGGAGTCGCCTGGGCGCCGCACACCGGCATCGCGAAGGTGGAGGTGCAGATCGACGGCGGCGCCTGGCAGGAGGCGCGCCTCGCCGAGAAGGTCACCGCGGACACGTGGATCCAGTGGGTGCTCGAGTGGGACGCGACGGTCGGCGACCACGTCGTGACCGTGCGCGCCACCGACGCGGACGGCACGGTGCAGACCACGGTCGAGCGCCCGCCCGCCCCCGACGGCGCCACGGGACAGCACCGCCGCTCGGTGTCCGTCTCGGAGCCGGCACCCGCGGGCTGAGGTCCGGGGGCCGCGACCCGGCCGCACTGTGATCGACCCGCGGCGGACCGCTCAGGCGGCACCGCCTAGGCTGGATCCCTATGGCACATCTGCTGGGCGCCGAGGCGCTGCGACTCGAGTACCCCACACGCGTGATCTTCGACGACGTCTCCCTGGGGATCGAGGAGGGCGACCGCATCGGGATCGTCGGACGCAACGGCGACGGCAAGTCGACCCTCCTGCGCCTGCTCGCGCAGCGCATCGAGCCGGACAGCGGCCGCGTCACGCACCGCCGCGGCGTCACGCTCGGGATGCTCGACCAGGCCGACACGGTCGACGAGGACCTCACCGTCGCCCAGGCCGTCGTCGGCGGGCTCCAGGAGCACGAGTGGGCGGGCGACGCGCGCACCCGAGACGTGATCGCGGGCCTGCTGCGCGACGTCCCCTGGGACGGAGTGGTCGGCTCCCTCTCGGGCGGCCAGCGGCGCCGGGTCGCCCTCGCGAAGCTGCTCGTCGGCGACTGGGACGTCGTCTTCCTCGACGAGCCCACCAACCACCTCGACGTCGAGGGCATCGCCTGGCTCGCCGAGCACCTCAAGCGCCGCTGGGCGGCGTCGTCGGGCGGGCTCGCGGTCGTCACCCACGACCGGTGGTTCCTCGACGAGATCTGCACCGCCACCTGGGAGGTGCACGATCGCCTCGTCGAGCCGTTCGAGGGCGGGTACGCGGCGTACATCCTGCAGCGCGTCGAGCGCGACCGGATGGCGTCGACCATGGAGGCCAAGCGCCAGAACCTGATGAAGAAGGAGCTCGCCTGGCTCCGGCGCGGCGCCCCCGCCCGCACGGCCAAGCCCAAGTTCCGGATCGACGCCGCGAACCAGCTGATCGAGGACGAGCCCCCGGTGCGCGACTCGGTCTCGCTCTCGCAGCTCGCCGTCTCGCGCCTGGGCAAGGACGTCGTCGACCTGCTCGACGTCACCGTCCGCTACGGCGAGCGGACCGTCCTCAACCGCATCGAGTGGCGGATCGCGCCCGGCGAGCGCACCGGCATCCTGGGCGTGAACGGCGCCGGCAAGTCGACCCTCCTCGGCCTGGTCGCGGGCAGCGTGGAGCCGACGAGCGGCCGGGTGAAGCGCGGCACCACCGTGCGCGTCGCGATCCTCGACCAGCAGCTGCGCGAGCTGACCGGTGTCCAGCACCGGCCCGTCCGCGAGATCATCGCGGAGCAGCGCACCAGCTACTCCATCGGCGGCAAGGAGATGACCCCGGGCCAGCTGCTCGAGCGGCTCGGCTTCTCGAGCGCGCAGCTCTCGACGCCCGTGAAGGACCTCTCGGGCGGTCAGCGCCGGAGGCTCCAGCTCCTGCTCATCCTGCTCAGCGAGCCCAACGTGCTGATCCTCGACGAGCCGACCAACGACCTCGACACCGACATGCTCGCCGCGATCGAGGACCTGCTCGACTCCTGGCCGGGCACCCTGCTCGTCGTCTCGCACGACCGGTACCTGCTCGAGCGCGTCACCGACCAGCAGTACGCCGTGATGGACGGCGCGTTCCGCCACCTGCCCGGCGGCGTCGAGCAGTACCTCGACCTGCGCCGCGCGCTCGAGAAGGGCGCGCCCGCGGCGGCCTCGTCGGGCTCCTCCTCCGGCGCGCCGGCGTCGAGCGGACTCGCGGGGGCCGAGCGCCGCACCGCCGAGAAGGAGGTGTCGGCGATCGACCGGCGCCTGCACAAGCTCACGCAGCTGACGAAGACCGTGCACGAGAAGATGGCGACGCACGACCAGGACGACTACGACGGGATCCTGGCGCTCAACGCCTCGCTCCGCGCCTACGAGGACGAGGCGGCAGAGCTCGAGATGCGCTGGCTGGAGCTCTCGGAGCAGCTCGAGGGCTGACGCCGGTCTCCTCCGCCGCTCCGGCAGCTGTCCCGTACCGCGTGGGCGGGACGCTGTAGCGGGCCCGGGCCGACCGGCTCAGCCGAAGTCGAGGGAGAGCTTGCGGAGGAGCTGCGCCAGCCGCTCCTGCTGGGCGTGGGTGAGCGCGCCGAGCAGCTCCTGCTCCGCGTCGACCAGGCGGGTGATCGCCGCGTCGACCCGGGCGAGCCCCGACGGCGTCATCTGCACCAGCACGCCGCGCCCGTCGTTCGGGTCGTCGAGGCGCTCGACCAGGTCGCGCTCGACCAGCCGGTCGATGCGGTTGGTCATGGTGCCGCTGGTGACCATGGTCGCCTGGAGGAGCTGCTTGGGGCTCATCCGGTAGGGCGCGCCCGCGCGCCGCAGGGCCGAGAGCACGTCGAACTCCCACGTCTCGAGCTCCGACCGGCCGAAGGCGCTGCCGCGCGCGCGCTCGAGCTGCTTGGCCAGCCGGCGCATCCGCGAGAAGACCTGGAGCGGCGTGAAGTCGAGATCGGGCCGCTCCCGGACCCAGGCGTCGACGATCCCGTCGACCTCGTCATTCGCACTCACCCGTCCATTGTGGCGGCTGGGCGGCTCGGGGGACGCCGGGAGGCGGGGACCTCCCGGGCCGCCGTCGTCCGCCCGAGCGGCGGCCGCCCGCGCCCGAGGCGGGGCCGGGGGCGCGGGGATGGCAGGATGGACGGCGCGCGATCGCGCGGTCCGCCATGGTGTAACGGCAGCACGGCAGCCTTTGGAGCTGTCCGGTCCAGGTTCGAATCCTGGTGGCGGAGCGGCACCAGGACGGTGCGCTCACGGAGGAGAACGCGAAGAACATGGCAGACAGCACGCTCGCCGTCGTGATCCTGGCGGCAGGCCAGGGCACCCGCATGAAGTCCCGCACCCCGAAGGTCCTGCACCGCCTCGCCGGGAGGCCGCTGCTCGGGCACGTGCTCGACACGGCCGCCTCGCTCGACGCGGCGCACGTCGTCACCGTGGTGCGCCACGAGCGCGACCGGGTCGCCGAGGCCGTCCTCGAGCACACGCCCTCCGCGCTGGTGGTGGACCAGGACGAGACGCCCGGCACCGGCCGCGCGGTCGAGCAGGGCCTCGCGGCGCTCCCGGAGTCCTTCGCCGGCACGGTCGTCGTGCTGAGCGCCGACGTCCCGCTGCTGGACGCGCCGACCCTCCGCCGCCTGCTCGACGAGCACCTCGCCGCGGCGAACGCGCTCACCATGCTCTCCTGCGTGCTCGAGGACCCGACCGGCTTCGGCCGGATCGTCCGCGGCGCCGACGGAGCCTTCGCCTCCATCGTGGAGCAGAAGGACGCCAGCCCCGACGAGCTCGACCTCACCGAGATCAACGCCGGCGTCTACGCCTTCGACGCCGCCGCGCTCCGCTCGGTCATCGGCGCGATCGGCACCGAGAACGCCCAGCGGGAGAAGTACCTCACCGACGCCGCCGCCGCGCTCAAGGCCGCCGGCCGCGCGATCGAGGCCGTCCCCGTGCAGGACCGCTGGCTCGTGGCCGGGATCAACGACCGCGCCCAGCTCGCCGACGCGGCGCTCGAGCTCAACGCGCGCATCGTGCGCCGCTGGCAGCTCCAAGGTGTCACGATCCAGGACCCGGCGACGACCTGGATCGACGTGGACGCGGTCCTCGCCCCGGACGTCGAGATCCTCCCGGGCACGCAGATCAAGGGCCCGACCGTCATCGCCACCGGTGCGGTCATCGGCCCGGACACCACGCTCGACTCCTGCGAGGTCGGCGAGGACGCGGTCGTGAAGCGCTCCGACGCGACGCTCGCCGTCATCGGCGCGAAGGCCCAGGTCGGCCCGTTCTCGTTCCTCCGCCCCGGCACCGTGCTCGGCGCCCGCGGCAAGATCGGCACCTACGTCGAGACCAAGAACGCCGTCATCGGCGAGGGATCGAAGGTCCCGCACCTCTCCTACGTCGGCGACGCGGTCATCGGCGAGGAGTCGAACATCGGCGCCGGCTCGATCTTCGCCAACTACGACGGGGTGAGCAAGGCGTCCTCCGTGGTGGGCTCGCACGTGCGTGCGGGGTCGCACAACGTCTTCGTCGCCCCCGTTAGAATCGGTGACGGAGCGTACACGGGCGCCGGCACGGTCATCCGCAAGGACATCCCCGCCGGAGCCCTCGGGATCACCGTCGCTCCGCAGCGCAACATGGCCGGGTGGGTGCAGACCCACCGTCCGGGCACCGCAGCGGCCGACGCCGCCGAGGCGGCCCTGGCGTCGGATCCCACCGGATCCGACCAGGCGCCCACCGGAGGAAGCGGAGCACAGTGACCGGCATCACCGCCAGCAACAAGAAGAGCCTGGTCCTCGTCTCGGGGAGGGCGCATCCGGCACTGGCGGAGGCGGTCGCCGCCGAGCTCGGGACCGAGCTCGTCACGACCGAGGGGCGCACCTTCGCCAACGGCGAGCTCTACGTCCGCTACGGCGAGTCGGTCCGCGGAGGCGACGTGTTCGTCCTCCAGTCGCACACGTCCCCGATCAACGAGTGGCTGATGGAGCAGCTGATCATGGTCGACGCGCTCAAGCGCGCCTCCGCCAAGCGGATCACCGTGGTCGCCCCCTTCTACCCCTACGCGCGCCAGGACAAGAAGGGCCGCGGCCGCGAGCCGATCTCGGCCCGCCTCGTCGCCGACCTCTTCAAGGCGGCGGGAGCCGACCGGATCATGTCGGTCGACCTGCACGCGGCGCAGATCCAGGGCTTCTTCGACGGCCCCGTCGACCACCTCTTCGCGATGCCGGTGCTGCTCGAGCACTTCCGCGAGAAGCTCGACCCCTCGACCCTCACCATCGTCTCGCCCGACATGGGCCGCGTCCGCGTCGCCGACATCTGGAGCGACAAGCTCGGCGTCCCGCTGGCGATCATCCACAAGCGCCGCGACCCGAAGGTCGCCAACCAGGTCTCCGTCCACGAGATCGTCGGCGAGGTGAAGGGCCGCGTCTGCCTCCTCGTCGACGACCTCATCGACACCGGGCGCACCATCGCGAAGGCGGCCGAGGCGCTGAAGAAGGCGGGCGCGATCGGCGTGGTCGTCGCGGCCACCCACGCCGTCTTCTCGGACCCGGCGGTCGAGCTCCTGAGCTCGGAATTCATCGACTCGGTCGTCGTCACCGACACCCTGCCGCTGCCGGCGGAGAAGACGTGGGACCGCCTGACGATCCTGCCCATCGCTCCGCTGCTGGCCCGCGCCATCCACGAGGTCTTCGACGACGGCTCCGTGACGTCGATGTTCGACGGCGACGCGTAGGACCCCGCGCCCCGGGTGCGTCCTGCACCGCGCCCCCGGGTCCCGCCCCGGCTCCACCGCCTAGGGTGAGGCCGTGCCCCAGCGTTCGGATGCGACCCTCGCCCTGGCGGCGGTCTTCCTGGTCTGGTCGCCGGCCGCCGCCGCGGCGGGCTGGTGGCTGCTCCTCGGGCTCGCTGTCGCTGCGGCCGCCGCGGCCCTGAGCGCCGTCGCCGATGCCGGGCGCACCGTCCACGACGGCCCCTCCTCCGAGTGGCTCGGGATCGTCGGGCGCGCCTTCGCCTCGGCCGCGCTGGCCCTGACCGCGGCCCAGTCGGTCCTCGGGGGAGCGGCCCGGCCCCTGGCCGTCCTGCTGCTCGTGGCCGTCGCGCTCTTCGGCCTGCGCGGCGGGCGCCTCCCCGCTCGCCCGGTCCTGCTCCTCGTCGGCGCGGTCGTCGTCCTGCTGGCCGCCGCCGCCGTGATCGTGCTGGCGTCCCCTCCGGACCCCGCGCCGCTCGACCCGCTGCGCGACGGAGGGCCGCTGGGAGCCGGCACCGCCGCGGCCCTGCTCCTGATCCTCCTGCCGACCTCCCGCTCCGGCGCGGTGACGGCTCTCCACCCCGCCCTGCTGCGCATCGGGATCGCCACGGCGGCCGCCGCCGCGCTCGGTACCGGTCTGCTCCTGGCGGCCGGTCCCGAGGTCCTCGCGTCCTCGGAGACCCCCCTGAGCGCTGTCACCCGGGGCACGCCCGCGTCCGGGCTCGTCGGGGCCGCCGCGGTGATCGCGGTCCTGCTCGCGCTCCTCGACCTCGGGAGGAGGGACGCGCGCGCCCTCGTCCGTCTCGCCGGCGCGGGGGAGATCCCGGCGGTGCTCGCCACCAGGAACCGCAGGACCGGCGTGCCGGCGGCGGCCCAGCTCGTCCTCTGCCTGGTCGCCGTGCTCGCGGTCGTGATCCTCGACGCCGACGCGCTGCTCGCCTTCGCCGTGGCCGCCCTGCTGGTGGCGACCATCGTGCGGCGCCTCGACCACGGAGCGGCCGGGGCGAGCGGGCCCGCCCTCGCGTCGGCCGCGGTCTCGCTGCTGCTCCTGCTCGCCCTCCCGGCGGCCACGGCGGCCGCCGCAGCGGTGCTCCTGGCGGCGCTCCTGATCGCGCGGGCGTTCCGGACCTGAGGGGTCAGCCGGCCCGGGCGTCGAGCGGCCGCTCGGGGAGCCGGACGCCACCGCCCGGCTCCGCTGACGACGGGGGAGCTCCCTCCCCAACGCGGAAGGCGCCCCCGCCCGAGGATCCGAGGATCCTGCAGGCGGGGGCGCCTTCCCGTGCGACGCGGGTCAGTGCGTGGAGGGGTCCTGCTCGACCTCGGTGCGGTCGCCCGACCACAGCGTGTGGAAGGTGCCCTCCTTGTCGACGCGCTTGTAGGTGTGCGCTCCGAAGAAGTCGCGCTGGCCCTGCACGAGAGCGGCCGGGAGGCGCTTGGAGGCGAGCGAGTCGTAGTACGACAGCGCGGCGCCGAAGCCGGGGATCGGCACGCCCGAGAGCGCGGCGGTCGAGACGATGCGGCGCCAGGCGGCCTCGCCGTTGGCGACGGCCTCGGCGAAGTACGGGTCCTCGAGGAGGGTCGTGATGCCGGCGTTCTCGTCGTAGGCGTCGACGATGCGGTTGAGGAACTGGGCGCGGATGATGCAGCCCGCGCGCCAGATCTTGGCGACCGCTCCCTTGTCGATCTCCCAGCCGTACTTCTCGGCCCCGGCGATGATCGCGTCGAAGCCCTGCGAGTAGGCGACGACCTTGGAGGCGTAGAGCGCGGCGCGCACGTCGTCCTCGAAGCCCTCGTACTTCTCGACCGGGGTCGGGCGCGAGGTGACGCGGGCCTGCACGGCCTCGCGCTGCTCGGGGTGGGAGGACACGGCACGGGCGAAGACGGCCTCGGCGATGCCGCCGACGGGGACGCCGAGGTCGAGCGCGTTCTGCACGGTCCAGACGCCGGTGCCCTTCGAGCCGGCCTGGTCGAGGACGACGTCGATGAAGGGATTGCCGGTGTCGGCGTCGACCTGGCGGAGCACCTCGGCGGTGATCTCGATGAGGTACGACTCGAGGTCGCCCTTGTTCCAGGCGTCGAAGACCTCGGCGATGGCGGCGGGCTCGTGTCCGCCGACGGTGCGGAGCAGGTCGTACGCCTCGGCGATGAGCTGCATGTCGGCGTACTCGATGCCGTTGTGGATCATCTTGACGAAGTGGCCGGCGCCGTCCGTGCCGATGTGGGTGACGCAGGGCTCGCCCTCGGCGACCGCGGCGATCGACGAGAGGATCGGGCCGAGGGTCCTGTAGGACTCGACCGAGCCGCCGGGCATGATCGACGGGCCCTTGAGCGCGCCCTCCTCGCCGCCGGAGATGCCGGTGCCGACGAAGTGGATGCCGGTCTCGCGGACGGCCTTCTCGCGGCGGATGGTGTCGGTGAAGAGCGCGTTGCCGCCGTCGACGATGATGTCGCCGGGCTCGAAGACCTTCGTCAGCTGCTCGATCACGGCGTCGGTGCCGCGGCCGGCCTGGACCATGATGATCGCGGTGCGCGGGGTGGCGAGCGAGGCGGCGAAGTCCTCGATGGTCTCGGAGGCGACGAAGCCCGCCTCCGGGTGCTCCGTGATGAGGGTCTCGGTGCGGCCGTAGGAGCGGTTGAACACCGCGACCGTGTTGCCCTCGCGGCTGGCGAGGTTGCGGGCGAGGTTCGAGCCCATCACCGCCAGACCGACGACTCCGATGTTGGCTGTGGCGGTGGGCTTGTCAGACACGGTTCTCCTCGACGTTCGCGTTCAGGGGCGAGCCCAGGCTAGCCCCGGGTCGCTCCGGGGAGCCCGGGTCCGAGCCGTCTCCCGGCTGCACATCGGTCGTGCGGCGCGCGCACGGTCTTGCGCGCGCCGCGACGACCGCGACCGGAGCCGGTCAGGCGCCGTGGCCGAGGGGGACGCGCTCCGACGGGATCGGCGGCGGCGGGGGAGTGCCGTCGCCGAACGGGCGGCCGCCGAGCTCCTCGCGGCGCGAGGGGACGAGCCAGCCGGAGAGGTCCGGGCCCTTGGGGACGACGCCGGTCGGATTGATGTCCCGCTGCACCTCGTAGTAGTGCGACTTGATGTGGGTGAAGTCGATCGTGTCGCCGAACCCCGGAGTGGCGAAGAGGTCGCGGGCGTAGCCCCAGAGCGCGGGCATCGCCGACAGCAGGTTCCGGTTGGCCTTGAAGTGGCTGTAGTAGACGGCGTCGAAGCGGGCGAGCGTCGTGAAGAGCCGCACGTCCGCCTCGGTGATGGTGTCGCCGACCAGGTAGCGGCGGGTGCTCAGCCGCTCCTCCAGCCAGTCCAGCCGCGCCCAGAGGCGGTCGTAGGCCCGATCGTAGGAGCGCTGCGACCCGGCGAAGCCGCACTTGTAGACGCCGTTGTTCACGTCGTGGAAGACCAGCTCGGCGATCTCGTCGATCTCCTCGCGGTGCTCCTCGGGGTAGAGGTCGGGGGCGCCGTCGCGGTGGAACGCGGTCCACTCGGTGGAGAAGTCGAGCGTCATCACCGGGTAGTCGTTGGTGACGACCTGGCCGCTCGGGATGTCCACGAGGGCCGGGACGGTGATCCCGCGCGGGTAGTCGGGGAAGCGGGCGAGGAACGCGTCCTGGAGGCGGGGGATGCCCAGCACCGGGTCGACCCCGCCCGGGTCGAGGTCGAAGGTCCAGCTGCGCTTGTCGTGCGTCGGCCCGCAGATGCCCATCGAGAGGGCGTCCTCGAGCCCGAGCAGGCGCCGCACGATCACGGCGCGGTTCGCCCACGGGCAGGCGCGGGAGACCACGAGGCGGTAGCGTCCCGTCTCCACCGGGTACCCGTCGCGACCGTCGGCGGTGATCCGCGTCGGGATGTAGTTCGTGTCGCGGTGGAAGCCGTTCTTCTCGACGTAGGAGCCGAAGTCGTCGCTCGTCATACCCGCACGGTAGGCGGTCCGCCTGGACGTCCGGCTCCGAGTCCGGCGGCGCGACCGCCTGCTGGCGGGCGGCCGCGATGCCGGGTAGGATCGGCAGCTGAACTTCGGCGAGGGATGCACGTGCATCCGTGATCGACGCGGTGGAAGCAGGCGAGGCCCCCACGGGGCGCCACGGACTTCTCCTCACGCTGACATGCGTTCGAGTCGACAAACCGTCCGTGGCCGCAGGCCACGACCCGATCCGGTGGCGTGCGCGCCGCCCAAGGAGAACATCATGGCTGAACTGACCAACAAGGTCGTCGTCGAGGTCCGCACCTCGTTCGGCAAGGGCGCCGCCCGCAAGATCCGCGCGCAGGACAAGATCCCCGCGGTCCTCTACGGCCACGGCACCGAGCCCCAGCACCTCACCCTCCCGGGCCACCAGGTGCTCCTGCTCACCCGCAAGGCGAACGCGATCCTCGAGCTCGACATCGAGGGCGCCGCGCAGACCACGCTGGTGAAGGACATCCAGCGCGACCCGGTGCGCCAGATCATCGAGCACATCGACCTCGTCGTCATCAACAAGGGCGAGAAGGTCGAGGTGGACATCCCCGTGCACGTCGAGGGCGACGCCGCTCCCGGCACCCTCGTCTCGATCGAGTCGAACACCCTCTCGCTCGAGGTCGACGCCACGCGCATCCCGCAGAACATCGTCGTCTCCGTCGAGGGCCTCGAGGCCGGCACGCAGATCACCGCCGCCGACGTCACGCTCCCCGAGGGCGCCACGCTGGTCACCGACGCCGAGGTGCTCATCGTCAACGTCACCGCCGAGGTCGAGCAGGACCTGGGCGAGGACGACGAGACCCCGGCCTCGGGCGACGTCGTCGCCGAGACCGCGGAGTAGTCCGCACCACCCCGGGAACGGGCCCGCTCGCAGCCGCGGCGGGCCCGTTCCGCGTCCGGCGGGGACCCCCCCCGCCGCCCCCGAGGAAGAGGAACGACATGGGTGACACCTGGCTGGTCGTCGGACTGGGCAACCCGGGCGCGCAGTACGCGCGCAACCGGCACAACGTCGGCCAGATGGTGCTCGACGAGCTCGCGACGCGGATCGGCGGCTCGTTCCGCCGGCACAACCGCGCCAACGCCGTGGTCGCCGAGGGCTTCCTCCGCCCGGGCGGACCGAAGCTCGTGCTGGGCAAGCCCAACAGCTTCATGAACCTCTCCGGCGGGCCGACGGCGCAGCTGCTCGACTTCTACTCGGTCGACCCGGCGCACCTGATCGTCGTGCACGACGAGCTCGACATCCCCTTCGACACCCTGCGCCTCAAGCAGGGCGGCGGTCACGGAGGGCACAACGGCATCCGCGACATCCTCGCGGCGACCGGAGGAGCCGAGTTCCTGCGCGTGCGGGTCGGCATCGGCCGCCCGCCGGGCCGCCAGCAGGCAGCCGACTTCGTGCTGAAGGACTTCGCCGGCCCGGAGCGCGAGGCGCTCCCGATCCTGGTCTCGGACGCCGCCGACGCCGTCGAGCTCATCGCCGACTCCGGCCTCTCCGCCGCCCAGCTGAAGTTCCACACCAGCGCCTGACCCGCCCTCCACCGAGGGGACCCCGGACGGCGAGGGAGACTGCAGCTCCGGGCTTCCTCGACGGTTCGGGTTTCCCTCGGCGGTCGGCCCGCGGGGCGGCCGTAAACTGGATCCGTGCCCCTCAACGAGATCATCTCGGCGCTGTCGCGCGCCTCCACGTTCGACGATGCTCTCGCGTACGCGGTGCGGGACGCCGACTTCTCGGTGGCCGACGGCCTCCGGGTCCCCCTGCTCGCGGGCCTGATCGAGAGGCGCGCGGAGGCGGGACGCCCGCAGGCGGCGCTGGTGGTCACGGCCACGGGCCGCGACTCCGAGAACGTGCGCGCCTCCCTCGGCTGCATGCTGCCGGACGCGGACGTCGTCGAGTTCCCGGCCTGGGAGACGCTGCCGCACGAGCGCCTCAGCCCGAGCGCCGAGATCGTGGGGCGGCGCCTGGACGCGCTGCGGCGGATGAAGCAGTGGTCGGGCGAGCGGCCCCTCGTGGTGGTCGCCTCCGTGCGCGCGGCGCTGCAGCCGGTCGCCGACAACCTCGCCGACATCGAGCCGATCCGACTCGTGAAGGGCGCCCGCGGTTACGACCTCGGCCGCATCTCCTCCGAGCTGGTCGACCTGGCCTACGCCCGGGTCGACATGGTCACGCGCCGCGGCGAGTTCGCCGTGCGCGGCGGCATCCTCGACGTCTTCCCGGCGGTGGCCGAGCATCCGAGCCGAGTGGACTTCTTCGGCGACGAGGTCGACTCCATCCGCGGCTTCTCCGTGGCCGATCAGCGCTCGCTCCCGGGCGAGGCCGACTCGGTGGTCCTCCCGCCGAGCCGCGAGCTGCTGCTGGTGCCCGCGGTGCGGCAGCGGGCCCGCGAGATGCTGCACGAGTTCCCGAGCCTGTCGGCGATGCTCGCCAAGATCGCCGAGGGCATCCCGGTCGAGGGGATGGAGTCGCTCGCCCCCGCGCTGCTGGAGCGGCTGGTCCCGATCTCGCACTACCTCCCCGAGGGTGCGGCCGTCGCGGTCCTCGCCCCCGAGCGCGTGGCGACGCGGGCGATCAGCCTCGCCGAGACGAACCGCGAGTTCCTGCAGGCGGCCTGGAGCGCGGCGACCGCCGGCGCCGAGGCCCCCATCGACCTCGCCTCGGGCGAGTTCATCTCGCTCGGCGCGCTCCGCGACTCCGTGAAGCTCAGCGCCCCGGGCGCCGACGCTCCCGACCACCCGTGGTGGACGATGAGCACGTTCCGCCAGGGCCCCGCCGCGGGCGAGGCCGAGGTGCTGCCGGAGGAGCTCGGGATCGACGAGATCCTCGCCGTCCGGGTCGAGGGCGAGCCGGTCCCCGGCTTCGGAGCGAGCGTCGAGGGCGCCCTCGCCCACGTCCGCGCGCGCCTGGCCGACGGCTGGACCGTGGTCCTGACCGCGCCCGGCACCGGCACGGTCGAGCGCACCGACCAGGTCCTCGCCGAGCACGAGGTCGCCGCCCGCATCGTCGCCGACCTCCCCGCCGGGCTCGAGACGGGCCTCGCCTACGTGGTGCAGGCCTCCGTCGATCACGGCTTCGAGGTGGAGGAGGCGAAGCTCGCCCTGCTCACCGACACGGAGTTCTACGGCCGCACCGTCGGCTACGACTCCCGAGCGGTGAAGAAGCTCGCCTCGCGCCGCAAGAACGTCGTCGACCCGCTGCAGCTCACGCCCGGCGACTTCGTGGTGCACGCCACCCACGGCATCGGCCGGTTCGTGGAGCTCTCTCAGCGCGAGGTCTCCAGCGGGGGCCGCAACGCGATCAAGACCCGCCGCGAGTACCTGGTGCTCGAGTACGCCCCCAGCAAGCGCGGCTTCCCGGGCGACAAGCTGCTCGTCCCCACGGACCAGCTCGACCTGCTCTCCCGCTACGTCGGCGGCGAGGCTCCGGCGCTGAGCAAGATGGGCGGGAGCGACTGGGCGCAGGCCAAGAGCAAGGCCCGCCGCGCGGTCCGCGACATCGCGGTCGAGCTCGTGAAGCTCTACTCCGCCCGGATGGCCTCCCGCGGGCACGCGTTCCCGCCGGACACCCCCTGGCAGCGCGAGCTGGAGGAGGCGTTCCCGTTCGCCGAGACCCCCGACCAGCTCACCGTCATCGACGAGGTCAAGGCCGACATGGAGCGGCCGATCCCGATGGACCGCCTGCTCTCGGGCGACGTCGGCTTCGGCAAGACCGAGGTCGCCGTGCGCGCCGCGTTCAAGGCGATCCAGGACGGGAAGCAGGTCGCGATGCTCGTGCCGACCACGCTGCTCGTCCGCCAGCACCTCGAGACGTTCCAGGAGCGCTTCGCCGGCTTCCCCGTCCACCTGCGGGCGCTCAGCCGGTTCCAGAGCGCGAAGGAGTCGAAGGAGACGATCGAGGGCCTGGCCGACGGCACCGTCGACATGGTCATCGCGACCCACCGGCTCCTCAGCGACAACATCGTCTTCAAGGACCTCGGCCTGCTCGTGATCGACGAGGAGCAGCGCTTCGGCGTCGAGCACAAGGACAAGCTCAAGGCGCTGAAGAAGAACGTCGACATCCTCTCGATGAGCGCCACGCCCATCCCGCGGACGCTCGAGATGGCGGTGACCGGCATCCGCGAGATGTCGACCCTCGCGACCCCGCCGGAGGAGCGCCACCCGATCCTCACCTTCGTCGGCCCTTACTCCGAGAAGCAGGTGTCGGCCGCGATCCGCCGGGAGCTCCTGCGCGAGGGCCAGGTGTTCTTCGTGCACAACCGCGTCTCGACGATCAACCGCGTCGCCTCGCAGCTCGCCGAGCTGGTGCCCGAGGCGCGGATCGCGGTCGCGCACGGCAAGCTCAGCGAGTCGCAGCTCGAGCGGATCATCGTCGACTTCTGGGAGCGCAAGTTCGACGTCCTGGTGTCGACGACGATCGTCGAGACCGGCCTCGACATCCCGAACGCCAACACGCTGATCGTCGACCGCGCCGACAAGTACGGTCTCTCGCAGCTGCACCAGCTGCGCGGGCGGGTCGGCCGCGGCCGCGAGCGCGCCTACGCCTACCTCCTCTACGACGAGACGAAGCCGCTGAGCGAGACCGCGCACGACCGGCTGCAGACCCTGGCCGCCAACTCGGACCTCGGCGGCGGCATGCAGATCGCGCTGAAGGACCTCGAGATCCGCGGTGCGGGCAACCTCCTCGGCGGCGAGCAGTCCGGGCACATCCAGGGCGTGGGATTCGACCTCTACCTGCGGATGATCGGCGAGGCCGTCGACACCTTCCGCGGCGAGGTCGCCGAGGGGCAGACGGAGCTGCGGCTCGAGCTGCCCGTCGACGCGCGCATCCCGGAGGAGTACGTCGACAGCGAGCGGCTGCGCCTGGAGGCGTACCAGAAGCTGTCGGCCGCGTCGTCGCCGACGGCGAAGGAGGGGAGCATCGACCTCGTGGTCGAGGAGCTGACCGACCGCTACGGTGAGCTGCCCGAGGCGGTCGAGAACCTCATCCTGGTGTCGAGGCTGCGGATGCGCGCGCAGAAAGCGGGCCTCAGCGACGTGGTCGCGATGGGCTCGAACGTCCGCGTGGCTCCCGCTCACCTGCCCGACTCGATCCAGGTGCGCCTGCGCCGGATGTACCCGACCGCGAAGTACCTGCAGCAGGCCGACGCGGTCGTCGTGCCGATGCCCGTGCTCGACGGCGTCCCGCTCGGCGACCGGGCGCTCATCCAGTGGGTGGCGTCGCTCCTGGACTCGCTGTTCCCGGAGCCGGTCACCGTCTGAGGTCCTCGGGGCGGCGCTCCCCGGTGGAGCGCCGCTCCGCTCCGGCGGCCGTCGCCGCTGCGGGAGGGCCCGCTGGCAGGATGGAGGGCATGCCGCTCCTCGCCGCCCGACGTCCCCGTGAGCCGGAGCCGCTCGCCGGCCCGCTGGTCGCCGTCCGCGGGGTCGCGGTGCGCGCCTCGGGGGTCGAGCTGCTCGCCCCGTGCTCGCTCGAGGTGGAGGCGGGGGAGGGCGTCGCGGTGACGGGCCGCAACGGCACCGGCAAGACCACGCTCCTGCGGGTGATCGCCGGCCTCACCGCTCCGAGCGAGGGAGTCGTGGCGGTGGCCGGGCGCGCCCCGGAGGAGCGCTCCGCCGCCCACCGCCGCGCCGTCGCCGCCCTGATCGGCACCCCGCCCTTCGAGCGGGATCTGACCCTCGAGGAGCACCTCGCGATGGTGGCCGTCTCGTGGGGGGCGCCGGTCGCCGACGCCCGCCGCGAGGCCGCAGCTGGTCTCGACGCGCTCGCGCTCGCTCCGCTCGCCCGCCGCTTCCCGCACGAGCTCTCCTCCGGGCAGACGCAGCTGTTCTCCCTCGCGCTCGTGCTGGCCCGTCCCTCCGCGGTGCTGCTGCTCGACGAGCCGGAGCAGCGGCTCGACGTCGAGCGGGTGCCGCTGGTGGCGGAAGTCCTGCGGCGCGCAGCCGCGTCCCGGGCACTCGTCGTCGCGACCCACAGCCCTGTGCTGATCCAGGGTCTGGGCGCGCGGGTCGTCGAGCTGGAGCGGGCGTGACGCGCGCGGAGAGGGCTCGCGTCGCCGAGGTGCGGGCTCTGCACCGGCACCGCGCCGCGGCTCCGCCGAGTCCGCGCACCTACGCGGGCTACCTCGCCGCGATGACCGTCCTCGTCGTCGTCCTCCCCGTCGCCCGGGCCCTCGCGCTCCTCGCTGCCGAGGCGGGAGCCGTGCCGGAGCCGCTGATCGCCCTCGCCGCGGGTCTCGCCCTGCCCGCCGCCGTGCTCCTGGGCCGGGTGCGCGGACCCGCGGTGGGCGAGCCGCACACCACGGCCGTGCTGCTCGCGACCGATCTGCGCCGCTGGTCGGTGCTCCGCCGACCCGTGGTCCGGGCGTCGGCCGGTCTCGTGGCGTGCTGCTCCGCCGTCGCGTCGCTCCTCGCCCTCGCCGCCTCCGCGCCGCTCCTCGCGGCCGTCGCCGGCGGCGCCGCGTTCGCCGGCCTCCTCGCCGTCGCCTGGCTCGCCGGTCAGTGCCTCCCCTCGCGCCTCCCCGCGCTCGCGGCGGGCCTCCTCGCCTCCCTCGCGGTCCTCGGGGCCCTCCTGCCCGGTGCGCCCACGCCGGGCGGCCTCCTCGCCTCAGCCGTGAGCGGAGCGGAGGAGGTGCGCGCCGCGACCGTGCTGCTCGCGTCGGCCGCGGTCCTCCTGGCCGCGGCGCCCCGGCTGCTCGACGCCGCGCGCGGGCCTCGCCTCCTCGCCCAGGCCCGGCAGTGGTCGGCGACCACCCGGCTCGGAGCGACGGGCGACCTCGCCGAGTCGCTCGACGGGTACCGCGCCCTCCCGGCGATCGGGCGGGGGCTCCGAGCGGTCCGCCTCTCCCCGTTCGCCCTCGCGGTGCCGGTGCGCGACGCGATCGGCGCGCTGCGCACTCCCGGCCGCTCAGCGGTCGCGGTCGTCGCCCTGGCCGTTGCCGGTGCCGCCGCCGTGCTCGCCGCGGTCGTGCCGTCCTCCCTCCTCGCACTCCCGGCCGCCGCGGCGGGCGTGCTCGCCTACCTCGGCGCCGGCGTCTGGAGCGACGGCTTCCGCCACGCCGCCGCGACAGCGGGGCAGCCGGCGCTCCTCGCCCCCGGTCCGTTCGAGCTGCTCCTCCTGCACGCCGTGCTCCCTCTGGTGCTCGCGGTCGGAGTCGCGGTGCTCGGCGCCCTCGCCGCCTCGCTGCTGCTCCCGGGCGCGGCGGTGCCGGTGGCCGCCGCGACCGCCGTCGCCGCCGTCGCCGCGCGGGCGATGGACGCGACCCGGGGTCCGCTGCCGCCGCAGCTGCTCAGCCCGGTGCCGCTCCCGATCGGGGACGGCGCGGGAGTCGCGGTGGTCCTCTGGAACCTGGCGGGTGCACTCGTCAGCGCCTCGACCGCGGTGTCCGTCGCGGCGTCACCCGGGCTCCTCGCCGCGGTGCCGCTCGTCGCCGGCGGCTGCCTCCTCGTCGCGCGGCGGCGTCTCGCGCGGACCTGAGGCTCCCGGGCGCCCGCGCCGCCCGGATGTCCGCGGCGGCGGCCGGACCGGATGCGAGGATGGCGGGGTGACCGCGCATCCCCGGCTCGACGAGCTCATCCGCACCGTCCACGTCCTCCGCGCCCCGGGCGGCTGCCCGTGGGACGCCGAGCAGACCCACGAGTCGCTCGTGCGCTACCTGATCGAGGAGTCGCACGAGCTCGTCGACGCCATCGAGGCGGGGGACCGGGCCGACCTGATCGAGGAGCTCGGCGACGTCCTCTACCAGGTGCTCTTCCACGCCGACCTGGCGGCCGAGAGCGCCGAGCCCTTCACCATCGAGGACGTCGCGGCGCACATGAACGCCAAGATGATCGGCCGCCACCCGCACGTCTTCGGCGACGCCACGGCCGAGACGGCCGACGACGTCATCGCGGTGTGGGACGAGCTCAAGCGCACCGAGAAGCCGCACCGCACCAGCGTGCTCGACGGGATCCCGCAGGGCATGCCCGCCCTCGCGCTCGCCGACAAGGTGATCGGCAAGGCGACCTCGCTGGGCGTCGTGGACGCCGGCCAGGGCCCTCTGCCCATCGAGTCGGAGGAGGACCTCGGCCCGCTGCTGCTGGCCATCGTCGCCTCCGCCCGCGCCCAGGGGCTCGACGCCGAGCGCGCGCTCCGCACGGCGACGCGCGACCTGCAGGACGAGATCCGCGCGGTGGAGCAGGAGCGGCGCGCGGACTGAGGCGTCCGCCGGCCCGCCCCGGCCGATCTGGGAGAATCGCCGTCATGGCCTCCCCGATCACCCCGCCCCGCGGCATGCGCGACTTCCTCCCCGCCGACAAGGCGAAGCGCGAGCACGCGCTCGGCGTCATCCGCCGCGTGTACGCCTCCCACGGGTTCGACGAGATCGAGACGCCCGTGGTCGAGGACTTCGACCGCCTCCACTCCGGGCTCGGCGGCGACAACGAGAAGCTCGCCTTCAGCGTCCTGCGCCGCGGGCTCACCCGCGACGACCTGGCGGCGGTCGACGACGCGTCCGCCCTCGCCGACCTCGGCCTGCGCTTCGACCTCACGGTGCCGCTCGCCCGCTTCTACGCCTCGCACCGCGCCGAGCTGCCGGCCGTCTTCCGGTCGGTGCAGATCGCGCCGGTGTGGCGCGCCGAGCGCCCGCAGAAGGGGCGGTACCGCCAGTTCGTGCAGTGCGACATCGACATCATCGGCGAGCCCGGGCAGCTGGCCGAGGTCGAGCTCATCACGGCGACCGCGGCGGCGCTCGACGCGCTGGGCCTCGAGGAGTGCACCATCCGGATCAACGACCGCCGCATCCTCACCGGCATCCTCGAGCACTGCGGCTTCGCCCCCGAGCGCTTCGGCCCGGCGCTGATCTCGATCGACAAGCTCGACAAGATCGGCGCCACCGGAGTCGTCGCCGAGCTCGAGGCCGACGGGCCGGACGCGGCCGCGGTCCTCGGGGGCTACCTCGCGCGGATCGAGCAGGCGGTCGCCGCCGGGGGAGTGGCGCTCGAGCAGTCCGCGATCCTCGACGTGCTGCCCGAGGGCATCGACCCGGAGGCGGTGCTCGCGCTCGAGACCCTGGCCCGGTCGCTGCGCTCGCTGCCCGCCGGCGTCTCGCTCCGCTTCGACCCGACGCTCGTGCGGGGCATGGGCTACTACACCGGCACGATCTTCGAGATCGCGCACCCGTCCTCGGGCTCCTCGGTCGGCGGAGGCGGGCGGTACGACGGGATGATCGGCCGCTTCCTCGGTCAGGACGTGCCGGCCTGCGGCTTCTCGATCGGCTTCGAGCGGATCGTCGAGCTGATCGGCGGTGCCGTCGTCGAGCGCCCCGACGCCGTCGTCCTCGTCCACGAGCGCGACGCGGCGCCCGAGCTGCTGCTCGCGCTCAAGCAGGAGCTGATCGCCCAGGGCTCGCGCGTGCGCCTCGAGCGCCGGGCGAAGAACCTCACCCCGCTGCTGGACCGCGCGGCCGCCGCGGGCTTCACCCGCTTCGCTCTCGTCCCGCGCGATGCCGCCTCCGCCGCCGACCTCTCCTTCAAGGACCTCGGCTGAGCCGCGCCGGCGGCGCCGGGTGAGCGTCGCCGGCTGCCTGCGCTGAGCCGCGCCCGCGGGAGGGGCCGGGGCCGTCCCATCGGGGCTGAACAGGGTCTCAGCCGATCCGTTAGGGGATCATGTCGATCTGGTCGGATCCTTGTCGGATCCGTGAGAGCCTTAATACCCGCGAAATCTGCGGACACACCCGAGAAATCTCCCCCGGATAGCGTCGAGGCACCCGATCGGCGCGGCTTGGCGCGCCTGCACGGGCACCCCGTCGCGACCCCGCGCACCGCACCGCAGCAGCCCTGACGATCCCCACCCGAGGAGTCCCCTTGACCCTGTCGCCCCTCCGCTCCCTCCCGGCCTTCGACCGCCGCAGCCTCCTCCGCCTGGCGGGTGTCGCCGGCCTCGCGATCGGCGGCGTCTACGTCCTCGCCTCCTGCGCCTCCGACTCCTCCGGCGCGTCCGCCGCGGACGGCGGCGACCTCGGCACCCTCAAGGTCCAGCTCTCCTGGATCAAGAACGAGGAGTTCGCGGGCGAGTTCTTCGCCGACTCGAAGGGCTACTTCACCGAGGCCGGCCTGGCAGGAGTGACGCTCACCCCCGGCCCCTCGACGGGCGTGGCCGAGCTCCTCTCGGGCAGCGCGGACGTCGCGCTCAGCGACGCCGTCTCGATCGGCACCGCGATCGCCCAGCAGGAGGCCCCGCTCAAGATCATCGGCGCGACCTACCAGAAGAACCCCTTCACGGTCCTCTCGATCAAGACCGCCGGGAACATCGCCACTCCGGCCGACCTCGCCGGGAAGAAGATCGGCGTCCAGGCCTCGAACACCTCCCTGTTCCAGGCGCTGCTCGCCGCGAACGGCCTCTCCGAGTCCGACCTCACGGTCGTCCCCGTCGAGTACGACCCCTCCGTCCTCGTCAACGGCACCGTCGACGGCTTCATCGCCTACCTGACGAACGAGGCCATCACGGTCGCGGCCGAGGGCTACGAGGTCGTCAACCTGCCCTTCGCCGACAACGGCCTCCCCTTCGTCGCCGAGACCTTCTCAGTGTCGGAGCAGGCGATCGCCGAGAAGCGCGACGCTCTGAAGGCGTTCCTCGTCGCCGAGATCAAGGGCTGGACCGACGCGGTCAACGACCCGGAGGCGGGCGCGATGCTCGCCGTCGAGAACTACGGCAAGGACCTCGGCCTCAACGAGGAGTCCTCCAAGAAGGGCGCCACCATCCAGGCCGAGGAACTGGTCGTCTCGGACGAGACGGTCTCGAACGGCCTCTTCACCATCTCCGAGACGCTGCAGTCCGAGACCATCGCGTCCCTCGCGGGCGCCGGGATCGACGTCACGGCCGAGGACCTCTTCGATCTGACCCTCCTCGACGAGGTCTACGAGGAGAACCCCGAGCTGATGAAGTACGCGGCCTGATCCTGATCCACGAAGGGCACCACTCGTGACCGACACGACCGACGCCGGCACCCTGCGCGACCAGGGTGCCGGCGGCACCGGCATCCAGATCCACGGCCTGTCGAAGACGTTCCGGATGGGCTCGCGCAGCGTCGCGGCGCTGCAGGACACCGATCTCCACACCGACCAGGGCAGCTTCCTCGCCCTGCTCGGTCCGTCGGGGTGCGGCAAGTCGACCATCCTGCGCATCCTCGCGGGACTGGAGGAGCCGACGTCCGGCTCCATCCGGGTCGACGGCCGCACTCCCCAGGAGCTGCGCCGCGACAACAAGCTCGGCATCGCCTTCCAGGACCACGCGCTCCTGCCGTGGCGCAGCGTCATGGCGAACATCCGCCTGCCGTTCGAGATCGCGGGCAAGAGCGTCGACCAGTCCTACATCGACGAGCTGATCGACCTCGTCGGCCTCCGCGGCTTCGAGAAGGCCAAGCCGGCCCAGCTCTCGGGCGGCATGCGCCAGCGCGTGTCGATCGCGCGGTGCCTGATCCTCAAGCCCGAGGTCCTGCTGCTCGACGAGCCGTTCGGCGCCCTCGACGACATGACGCGGCAGAAGCTCAACCTCGAGCTGCTGCGGATCTGGACCGAGAAGCCCGCCACGACGCTCCTCGTCACGCACGGCATCTCGGAGGCGATCTTCCTCTCGGACCGCGTCGCGGTGATGAGCCCGCGCCCGGGACGGGTGAAGGAGATCATCGACATCGACCTCCCCCGCCCGCGCACCCCCGAGATGCAGCGCACCCCCGAGTTCCACGCCTACGTCGACCAGGCCTCCGAGCTGCTGTTCGGCGACGGCGGCGCGGCCGCGGACGACCGCGTCTAGGAGGCACCGTGGCCACCACGCTCCCCGCGGCCCCGCGCCGCGCCCTGTCCCTGCCTCCGTGGCTCACCGGGCTGATCGGCGTCGCCGCGATCGTCGCCGTCTGGTGGATCGTGGCGCTCGTCACCGCGCCCACCGGCGCCGCGACCTACGCGCCCGTCCCCACTCCCGTGCAGGTCGTGCAGACCGCGATGGAGGACGGCGCCGGCTTCTACTGGCGCAACTTCTCCGTCACGATCGGCGAGGCGGCCGTCGGCTACTTCTGGGGCAACCTCCTCGCGCTCGTGCTCTCGGCGCTCGTGCTGGTCCTGCCCTGGCTGGAGGGGGTCGTCTCGCAGCTCGCGGTCATCACCTACTGCGTGCCGATCGTCGCCATCGGAGCGATCGTGCTGCTGATCCTCGGCGGTGCGGACGCTCCCGGGAAGGCGAGCGCGACGGCGATCTTCCTGGCCGGCCTCTCGGTGTTCTTCACCACGGTCGTCGGCAGCCTGCTCGGGCTGAAGGCGGCCGACAAGGCGGCGCTCGACGTCGTCACGGTCTACGGGGGCTCGCGGTTCACCCAGCTGCGCAAGGTGCGTCTGATCGCGGCGCTGCCCAACATCCTGTCGGCGCTGCAGATCGCGGTGCCCGCGGCCTTCCTCGGCGCGATCCTCGGCGAGTACTTCGGCAAGATCGAGACGGGCGTGGGCCCGATCCTGGTCGCGGCGCAGGTCTCCCTGAACTCGCCCCGCGTCTGGGCGCTCTTCCTCCTCTGCGCGGGCGTCGCGCTCCTCGGCTACGGCATCGTCGGACTGATCGGCCGCCTCATCGCGCCCTGGTCCTCCGGAAAGCGGGCATGACCATGACGACCACCGTTCCCGACCGCACGGAGCAGTCCACGGCCACATCGATCCTCGCGGTCGACGAGCTGCGGCGCCAGCTGCGCACGGCCGCCCTCGGCGCGACCCTCAAGAGCCTGCGCAAGAGCCTGCTCGTCGCCCTGTCGACGATCGTGATCGTGCTGGCGATCTGGATCGGCGTCGTCCTCTTCAGCGGGGTCTCGCCCTACGTGGTCAAGGGCCCGTGGGACGTCTGGCAGCACCTGGTGACCGACGCGAAGGCCGCGGAGCACCGCGCCGAGCTGGGCGGGCTCTTCGCCGTGACCATGGGCGACGCGCTGATCGGCTTCGCGGCCGGCCTGGTCGTGGCGATCCTCGGCGCGATCCTGTTCCGCCTGTCGAAGGGCATCGAGCACGCGCTGATGCCGTTCGCGATGCTGCTGCGCTCGGTGCCGCTGATCGCGATGGCACCGCTGATCATCCTGGTCTTCGGGACCGGCTCGATCGCCTCGGTCGCGGTCATCGGCGGGATCGTCGTCCTGTTCCCCGCGCTGGTGACGATCGCCTTCGGCCTCAACAACGCCTCCCCGCAGATGCTCGACGTGGTCGCGGTCTACGGCGGCAGCACTCTCACCGCGATCCGCAAGGTGGCCATCCCCGGCTCGCTGCCCTCGCTCTTCGCCGCGATCCGCATCTCGGTGCCCGGAGCGATCACGGGCGCGCTGCTCGCCGAGTGGCTCTCCACCGGCGCGGGCATCGGCGGGGCGATCAACGCCTGGTCCGCCCAGGCCCGGTTCGCGGACGTCTGGTCGGCGGTCGTGCTCGTGACCGGCGTCTCGCTCGTGCTCTACATGCTCGTGCAGGTGCTCGAGACCTTCGTCCTCTCCCGGATGTCCCTCTCCCTCACCTGACCCCGTCGCTTTCCCCCTTCCGCGGGACGCCACTCGAGTGCGGCTCGCCCGGTGGGTCGCATACCCGGGTGGCGTCTCGCGGGAAGGGGGAGGGCAGGGGGAGCGGAGCGACGGGGCCCGGTCAGACGGTGACGATCGCGTCGACGCGGTGGCCGGCCAGCACCTCGCGGCCGCCGAGCCCGTCGAGCTCCATGACCACCGCGATCCCCTCGAGGCTCCACCCGGCGCGCTCGATCAGGCGGCGGCTCGCGTCGAGCGTGCCCCCGGTCGCCAGCACGTCGTCGACCAGCAGCAGGCGCGCGCCGTGGGGCGCCGCGTCCTCGTGCACCTCCAGCATCGTCTCTCCGTACTCGAGGGTCGCCTGCTCGCGCAGCACGGCCCGCGGCAGCTTGCCGGGCTTGCGGATGGTCACGACGCCGAGACCGGCCGAGTAGGCGGCCGCCGCGGCGAGCAGGAAGCCGCGCGCCTCCACGCCCGCGATCGCGTCGATCCGTCCGCGGTAGGGCTCGATCAGCGCGTCGGCCACCGCCCGCAGGGCCTCGCCGTCGCCAAAGACCGGCGTGAGGTCGCGGAACAGGATGCCCGGGCTCGGGAAGTCCGGGACGACGGCGGTGAGACGGTCGACGTGGTCGGCGGCGGTCGTGGTCACGGGGAACCTCCGGGTCGGCGGGTGCGCCCGGGCCGTCCGGCGATCGGGCCCTGGGAGTCTACGACCGGCCGCGGTCTCCTGCGCTTCGGAGGCGGTCAGTAGACTCCTTCCCGACCGCTCCCGTCTCCGGGAGCCCACCCGTCAAGAGGAGATAGTTGTGGCCCTTATCGAGGCAGTCGTCGCCCGAGAAATTCTGGACTCCCGTGGCAACCCCACGGTCGAGGTCGAGGTCCTGCTCGAGGACGGCGCGTCCTCGCGAGCGGCCGTCCCGTCCGGCGCCTCCACCGGCGCGTTCGAGGCGTACGAGCTCCGCGACGGCGACTCCGACCGCTACCTCGGCAAGGGCGTGCAGAAGGCCGTCGACGCCGTCATCGACGAGATCGGCCCGGCCATCGAGGGCTTCGACGCCACCGACCAGCGCCTCGTCGACGCCGAGCTGATCGAGCTCGACGGCACCGAGAACAAGTCCCGCCTGGGCGCGAACGCGATCCTCGGCGTCAGCCTCGCCGTGGCCAAGGCCGCCGCGCAGTCGTCGGACCTCGACCTGTTCCGCTACGTCGGCGGCCCGAACGCGCACACCCTGCCCGTGCCGCTGATGAACATCATCAACGGAGGCGCGCACGCCGACACCGGCGTCGACATCCAGGAGTTCATGGCCGTCCCGCTGGGCGCCGAGTCCTTCTCCGAGGGCCTGCGCTGGGGCGTCGAGATCTACCACGCGCTCAAGGCGCAGCTGAAAAAGGCCGGCTTCGCCACCGGCCTCGGTGACGAGGGCGGCTTCGCCCCCGACCTGCCCACCAACCGCGAGGCGCTCGACTTCATCCTCAAGGCCGTCGAGGCCGCCGGCTTCACCCCCGGCAAGGACATCGGGCTCGCGCTCGACGTCGCCTCCTCGGAGTTCTACGAGGACGGCGCCTACACGTTCGAGGGCAAGAAGCTCTCGGCCGAGGAGCTCTCCTCCTACTACGCCGACCTCGTCGCCAACTACCCGCTGGTCTCGATCGAGGACCCGCTGGACGAGGACGACTGGGCCGGCTGGACCCACCTGACCGCGGCCATCGGCGACAAGGTGCAGCTCGTCGGAGACGACCTGTACGTCACCAACCCGGTGCGCCTCGCCCGCGGCATCGCCGAGAAGGCCGGCAACTCGATCCTGGTCAAGGTGAACCAGATCGGCACGCTCACCGAGACGCTCGACGCCGTGGCCCTGGCCCAGCGCAACGGCATGACCGCGATCCTCTCGCACCGCTCCGGCGAGACCGAGGACACCACCATCGCCGACCTCGCGGTCGCGGTGGACGGCGGCCAGATCAAGACCGGCGCCCCGGCCCGCTCGGACCGCGTCGCGAAGTACAACCAGCTGCTGCGCATCGAGGAGATCCTGGGAGGTGCGGCGACCTACGCGGGTCGCTCCGCCTTCCCGCGCTTCTCCGCGTAGTCTCGGCACGCCGGAGCGGCCCCGGAGCCCAGCACCTCGGTGCGGGCGCCGGGGCCGCTCCACTTCCCCCGCCGCGATCGAGGACAGCAGGGATCCGGCCCAGTCGCTCGGGGTCTCCTGCACCGTGTCGCTCGCGGGCTGCTGCGCCTGCTGGGCG